>NZ_JBSFTC010000043.1:0-55195 GCF_053590415.1 Nonomuraea sp. NPDC003201 | reverse complement strand
TGTCTCGGCGCCCCCCCCCACCTACCTCCCTGCCCCTAACACTGTGCTTACCCGCCGCTCCCCCGATCGGGCCCCCCACGTCTCATCCACCGCGCCGGCCTCAGGCACCCCGGTCACGCGAAGTCGTAGCCGAGCCGGACGGTCACGGTGAGGGACTGGCGGCCGGGACTGATGGAGGCGCTGGTCTCGGCCACCGCGGCCATGGTGACGGGCTGGGGGCCGCCGCCCCTGACGTCCTCGCTCACCGAGACCACCCGGCCCAGCGGGCGCCCGGCCAGCTCGGCGTAGTGGGCGGCCTTGGCGGCGGCGTCGCGGAAGGCCCGGGTACGCGCCTCCCTCAGGACGCCCGACGGGTCCGACACCTCGAACGCCAGGCCGTTCAGCCGGGCCTCCTCCCCCACCCCGGCGACCGTGTCGATGACGTGGTCGGCCCTGGACAGGTCGCGGACGATCACCTCCACCCCCTGGACCGCCCGGTAGGCGGCCACCTTCGGGTAGACCTCGTACTCCGGGCCCAGCGACAGCTCCACCGTGCGCACGTCCTGCGCGGCGATGCCCTCCCGGGCCAGGGCCTCGGCCAGCCGGGCGGCGGCGGCCCGGACGGCGGTGAAGGAATCCGCGGCGGAGGCCCGGCGGACCTCGACGCCCGCGTGCAGCCGGAGGATGTCGGGTGCGGCCAGGACGGCGCCCTCGCCGACGACGGTGATGTCCACGCCTACTCCCTCGAACGGGTCCCGCATCGATCCTAGAACGCTCGGCGTCATCCCGCCCGGCCGATGCCCGGCGCGTCCAGGACGGCCTCCGCGATCGCCCCGGGGTTCTCGAGCTGGATCTGGTGCCCGCATTCCGGCAGGCGTACGAGCGTGGCGGACAGGGCCCCGGCCAGCCGCCCGTGGCCCAGATCCCGCCCGCCGGCGCTGATCACGGTGACCGGCACGCCGGGGAACTGCGTCTCCTCCCGCACCCGCAGCAGGTCGGCGACCATGTCGCGGCGGGCCAGCCACTCCCCCACCGCCGCGGCGAGCACCTTGCCCGTGCGGTAGACGCCGTACGGGTCGGGCACGCCGACGAGCAGCCGGTGGGCGGCGGGCCCGGCGAGACGGGCCACGGCGGTCGCGCCCCATGTGCCGCCCAGGGCGGGCAGCCACTGGCCGGCGGTCCTGGCCGGCGCGGACGGCTTGCGCTCCGTGACCGGGGCCGGATCCACCAGGACGAGCTTGGCCACGCGCAGCGGGTGCAGCCTGGCGAACGCCTCCGCGTGCCAGCAGGCCACGCCGTGGGCGACGACGGTCACCTGCTCGGGATGGGACGGGGCCAGCGCTGCCAGGCGGGCCACCTCGGTGTACAGGGTGGGCGGGGCGGTCGCGTGCGGGCTGAGGCCGAGGCCGCAGCGGTCGAAGCGGATGACGTGACGGGTTCCGGCCAGCAGCCCGGCCACCGCGCCCCAGTGGAACCAGGCGCCCCCGAGCTCGGCGGTGATCAGCACGACGGGCCCGGCGCCCTGCTCGACCACGTGCGGCCCGGCGTACCCGCCGTCGTGATCGACCGCCTCCGCCGTGATCGGCGGGACGGGCGGGTCGTCGGTGATGAGCAGGTGGACGGCCACGTACACCAGCCAGACCGCGAACAGCGTGAGCTGCGCCCGGTGGGCGAGCCCCACCCCGTGCCGGTCGGCGAGCGCGGCGGCGGTGAGCAGCGTGGCCGCCAGCCCCAGCCACGTGAACAGCCACGACACCCACGACCGCCAGCGCGCGCTGAGCAGCACCATCGCGGCCAGCAGGGCGGCCGTGCCCAGCGCCCCGGCCAGTTGGTGCACGTGGTGCGCGGACGACACGACCCGCCGCCCGCAGTACGGGTCGCTCAGCGTGGCGCAGTCCAGCGGGAACAGCCCGGCCGCGAACGTGAACACCCCGAACGCCGCCAGCGCCAGCCAGGCCTGCCACTCGCGCGCCACTCGCGGCACGAGCGCCACACCTGCCGCGCAGGCCAGCCCCGCCAGCGCGTCGCTGGTGCGGAACAGCCGCGTCCACGGCTGGTCGCGGGCGGCCAGCTCGCTGACGTACCCGTCGGTCCTGTCGACCTCCGGCGTGGTGAACTGGCCGGTGATCCACGCACTGCCCAGCACGGCCGCCACGATGAACGCGGAAGCCGCGAGGACGTACAACCTTCGCTCCACGTGATCATTAGATCACCCAGAGTGTCGAGTCAGAGGCCGGGCGCGCCCCAGACCGGGAACCATCGGCTGAGATCCTTCTCCAGCGGCAACTCGCCCTCGAGAGCGCCCCTGACCTGCAGTTCGAGCGCGTTGTCCCGCCTCTGGGCGGCGAGCGGGGCGAACGGGTAGAAGGTCCCGCGTTTGTAGAGGTACACGAGGGCCAGCCGGCGGCCGTCGCCTTCGGACCGGAACGACACCAGCGAGCACAGCAGCGACGGCCCGAACCCGGCCGACTCCAGCGACGAGTTGACGGCGTGCAACTCGGTGACCAGGTCGCCGAGCGCGTCGGGCTCGCGGCGCACCAGGAGCCAGGTGTAGCCGTAGGAGTCGCGCGACTCCTCGACGCGCTCGCCGAGCAGCTCCTTGACGTCGCGTTCCAGCGTGGCGAACGCGCCGCCCTCCGCGGCCCTGAAGGCCACCGAGCCGAGGCCCGTGGGCACCAGCCCGGTCGCGGCCTGCAGCGTCACGGCCGCCGACGGCAGCGCGAACAGCGCGTCGAGGTTGGGCTTGACCGGCTTCGACCGGCCGAGCAGGGCGTCCAGCCAGCCCATGCCGAGGTTCAGCCCCTTCCGAGCTGCCGGGAGATGTCCGACAGCTGTGCCAGCCGCCGTTCGAGCGGCGGGTGGGTGGAGAACAGGTTCGCCAGCGTCTGGCCCGGGGCCGCCGCCGGGGCGAAGTAGAAGGCGTTGAACGGCGCCGCCTCGCGCAGGTCCTGGGTCGGGATCCTGGCCATGTCGCCGGTGATCTTGACCAGCGCGCTCGCCAGGGCCGAAGGGCGCTGGGTGAGCAGAGCCCCGGCGCGGTCGGCCGCCAGCTCGCGGTAGCGCGACAGGGCCCGGGTGAGCAGGAAGCTGATCGCGTACACGATGACGGAGACGAGCAGGATGATCAGCCCGACGGGCAGCCCGCCCTGGTTGCCGTTGCGACGGCCGCCCAGCCCCGCGTAGAGGGCGAACCTGGTCATGAGCCCCGCCACGATACCCAGGAACGAGGCGATCGTCATGACGGCGACGTCGCGGTGGGCGACGTGCGACAACTCGTGCGAGAGAACCCCTTCGAGCTCCTGGGGCTCCAGGCGGCGCAGAATGCCGGTCGTCACGCAGACGACAGCCTTCTTCTGGTTGCGGCCGGTGGCGAACGCGTTGGGGACGTCGGAATCCGCGATCGCCACCCGCGGCTTGGGCATGTCCGCGAGCGCGCAGAGCCGGTCGATCATGCCGTGCAGCTCGGGAGCCTCCTGTGGCGAGACCTCCCGCCCGTGCATCGCGAACAGCGCGATGCGGTCGGACAGGAAGTACTGCACGAACAGCAGGCCCCCGGCTATCACCAGCACGCTCAGCGCCCGTACGCCCAGGGCGATCAGGACGCCGATGAACACGACATAGAGCAACCCGAGCAGGAACATCGTCACGACCATGCGGGTGGTCAGCCCGCGGTCGGACGCGAACCGCGTACTCACGGCTCAGCCCGGGATGAGGCCCTGGTCGCCCAGCATCTCCCGGACCTCCTCGATCGAGGCGTCCGCGGGGGGAAGGATCAGCTCTGACGGCTCAAGGCTGTCGTCGGGAAGCGCCTTGCCCACCTGGCGCACCTTGTCGAGCAACGCGTGCAGCTTCGTACGGAAGATCGGCTCGTCGCCGACCTCGATGGCCGCCTCGAGCTCGGTGTCGAGCTCGTTGAGCACCGCGATGTCGTCGGCGGAGATCTGTACCTGGCCTTCGCCCATGATCCTGACAATCATGCCGGCTCCCCAGGCTGACGGAGCTGCTGGGTCCCGCCGTGCTGCTGCGGCTGCGCCTGGGGCTGGGCCTGCTGCTGCGGCTGGCCCTGCTCGATGGCGCTCTTGGGCGCGGGGCCCTGGCCCAGCTCGGCCTTCATCCTGGCCAGCTCCAGCTCGACGTCCATGCCGCCGCCCATGCGGTCGAGCTCGGCCTGGATGTCGTCGCCGCGGCTGCCGGTGTAGTCGTCGAGCGCGCCACTGGCCAGCAGCTCGTCGATCGCGCCGGCGCGGGCCTGCATCTGCGCCGTCTTGTCCTCGGCGCGCTGGATCGCCAGGCCGACGTCGCCCATCTCCTCGGAGATGCCGGAGAAGGCCTCGTTGATCCGGGTCTGCGCCTCGGCGGCGGTGTAGGTGGCCTTGATCGTCTCCTTCTTCGTACGGAAGGCGTCGACCTTGGCCTGCAGCCGCTGGGAAGCCGTGGTGAGCTTCTCCTCCTCGGCCTGCAGGTTGTCGTGCTGCAGCTTCAGGTCGGCCATCTGCGTCTGCAGATTGGAGCGACGCTGCAGCGCCTCGCGGGCGAGGTCCTCGCGCCCGACGGACAGCGCCTTGCGGCCCTGCTCCTCAAGGCGCTGGGCCTGCTTCTCGAGGCCGGTTACCTGGAGCTCGACCCGCTTACGCGACGTGGCGACGTCGGCCACACCCCGGCGCACCTTCTGCAGCAGCTCGAGCTGCCGCTGATAGGAGTAGTCAAGGGTCTCGCGCGGATCCTCCATCTTGTCCAAGGCCTTGTTGGCCTTGGACTTGAAGATCATCGAAAGTCTCTTCATCACGCTCATGCGCGTCGGCCGTCCCCTTCTAGGTCGTGCTGGTGTTCACCCAATGCAGCGCAGCCGCCTTGGGATTACCCTACGCATAACGCACGAGGGCGTCACTAAGTTGCAGTCCAGGTAGGGTTGACGTCGTGTTGCGACGCCGTTCCCAAACCTCCGTGGACGACACCCCCGTCCCCGATGACGATCCTAAGCCCCAGGGTAAAGGTCGTCCCACTCCCAAGCGCCGTGATCAGGAGAGCAAACGGCGCCAGCCGGTCCATGCACCGAAAGACCGCAAAGAGGCCTATCGGCAGATGCGGACCAAGCAGGCCGCCGAGCGAGACCGGGCCCGCCAGGGCATGCTCGCAGGTGACGAGCGGTATTTTCCTGCTCGTGACAAGGGCGCAGCGCGCAAGTTCGCGCGTGAGTGGGTCGATTCCCGGCGGCTGCCGAGCCAGTATTTCCTGCCGTTCTCGCTACTGATCCTGCTGGCGACGTGGATCCCGTGGCCCATGTCGATCCGCACCGCGGTGCTGGGATACACGGTCACCATCGGCTGGCCGATCATGATGATCGGCGTGCTGTTCACCTCCGTCTACGTGGCGTGGAAGGTGAAGCGCCTGGTGGCGGAGAAGCTGCCCCAGGAGAGCACCCGGGGCGTGGGCTTCTACGCGGCCATGCGGGCGCTGCAGATCCGCAAGCTGCGCTTCCCGCCGCCCGCGGTGCTGCCGGGCGGCAAGCCGGTGCCCAAGAAGTAGCCGCCCCCGGTTTCCGGGGACGGCTCGCTCACGGAGCGCCGGACCAGCGGAGCAGGCCGCCCTTGACCGTGGCCCGCGCCCCGAACATGGGGCGGCCCTTCTCCAGCGCGTCCGCCATGTCACGCAGCATCGCGTGGTACGAGGGCCAGATCGGTTCCGGCCGCACCATCGACGCCACCACGTGACCGGTGTCCGCGTCGACCTCGATCAGGGTGCCGACGCGGATCAGCCGGCCGATCGGGTCGCCCCTGCCGACCCGCGAGGCGCAGCTCTCCCGCCACTGGTCGCGGATCTCGCGCACGCCGAGCACCTGCTCCTCGCCGAAGCTGAAGCGGGCTCCGGGCGGGCCGGACATGCCGTTGTGGCGCAGCAGCGAGGCCCTCAGGTCGTCGGGGAACTCCAGGCCCGTCTGGGCCTCGGCGAGCGCGACGGTGCCGGCCCTGCCGGGTGCGCCCAGCGAGGCGTACGTCCGGGGCGCGTGCTCCCGCAGCCACCGCTCGATGCGCCGCCACTGCCGGTTCACCGCCGCCCGCACGCGGGGGCTGATCGGGCGTACGGCCGCCTGACCGCTCAACATGCACGCGGCCGGGATGCCCGGAGGCGGCGTCGAGGCCGTGGCGGTCGGCGTGAGCGCGACGGGCGCCGGTGTCGGTGTCGGTGTCGGTGTCGGCATGACGGGCGCCGATGTGGGCGTGACGGGCGTCGGTGCGGGCGTGGGCGCCGGGCTCTGTCCGTCGGCGTCCATCGTCACGCCCATGACCGACTGCTCAGCCTGGGAGACGGCCCACCGCACCTCGGACGCCGCCTGCGGCCCCGTGGGGATGAGGGCGGCGCCCAGTGCCAGCGCCACCACCCCCGCGATGGCGACCCACGCCAGGCCCATCCGCGTGCGCGCGACCGCCTGCGGGGCCGGGGGCGCGGGCGGCTTGACGGGCATCCGGGCGCGGCGGCGCAGCCGTACCCCGATCGCGGTCAGGATGGCCGCCGTCAGCGCCAGCCGTACGAGCTTCAGCACGTCGCGCACCCTATCCCGAAACCAATCACCCCATGGACCGGGATTAAGGTCGGACCTATGGAATTCCGACACCTCGGTCGTAGCGGTCTCAAAGTCAGCGAGATCAGCTACGGAAACTGGCTCACCCACGGCTCCCAGGTCGAGGAGGACGCCGCCAAGCAGTGCGTGCAGGCGGCTCTCGACGAGGGCATCACCACGTTCGACACCGCGGACGTCTACGCGGCGACGAAGGCCGAGGAGGTGCTCGGCCGCGCGCTGAAGGGCGTGCGAAGGGAGTCGCTGGAGATCTTCACCAAGGTCTACTGGCCGACCGGCCCCGGCCAGAACGACCGCGGCCTGTCACGCAAGCACATCACCGAGTCCATCAACGGCTCGCTGCGCCGCCTGCAGACCGACTACGTCGACCTGTACCAGGCGCACCGGTTCGACTACGAGACGCCGCTGGAGGAGACGCTCAAGACGTTCGACGACCTCGTACGCCAGGGCAAGGTCCTCTACATCGGCGTCAGCGAGTGGAGCGCCGACCAGATCGCCCAGGCGCTGAAGATCGCCGACGAGATGGGCTTCGACCGGATCGTCTCGAACCAGCCCCAGTACTCGATGCTGTGGCGGATCATCGAGAGCGAGATCGTGCCGCTGAGCGAGAAGGAGGGCATCGGCCAGATCGTCTGGTCGCCCATCGGCCAGGGCGTCCTCACGGGCAAGTACCTGCCCGGGCAGCAGCCGCCGGAGGGCTCCCGGGCCACCGACGGCAGCGGCAGCGCCATGATCGCCCGGTTCATGAACGACGACGTGCTGACCCGCGTCCAGGAGCTCAAGCCGATCGCCGCCGACCTCGGGCTGAGCATGGCGCAGCTGGCCGTCGCGTGGGTGCTGCAGAACCCGAACGTCTCCAGCGCCATCGTCGGGGCCAGCCGCCCCGAGCAGGTGCGTGACAACGTCAAGGCCGCGGGCGTGAAGCTGGACGCCGACGTGCTCAAGCGCATCGACGACGTGCTGGACCCGGTCGTGGAGCGCGACCCGGCCAAGACGCAGAGCCCGCGCACCCGCCCGTAACCCCATCCCACCCGAGAAACAGCCCCTTGAGCCACAATGGCGCTCAAGGGGCTTTTCATTTACCGCAGATCACTCCTGGCGCAATGACAAACCCGTGTACTCCACGCGGTCCTCTTCGAGCAAGGCCACCTGCTCAACTCCCGATTCGAGCAGGTCACGCCAGTTCTCGCCAAGCCAGGACTCCGCGTCCGCCTGGCTCGGAAAAACTTCTCGCGGCAAAGGGCGATCCGTTACCTCACCACCATTTGCATTTTCATAACGCCACCGCCATGTCATGCCATACGCTCCTTTTCCGCGGGTTCGCCGGCGCACCCTCCGCAGGCACTGGAACCCTACTCCCGAGCTTGGAGGTCAATCGATGCTGCGCGCGTATCGTGTTGCGGCCGGGGTCGCCCTCGGGGCGGCCGCCTTCCTCTCGCTCCCCTCCTCCGCTCTCGCCGACCCCGCGGTCCCGCGGACGTGGAGCGCGTGGCAGAGCGACGGGACGGCCTGGCTGGCCGTGACGGCCGACGCCGCCCCGCCGGACGGCTCCGTCATCGGATGGCGCTTCTCCGTGGCCCCGGACGGGGCCAGGGGCGAGTCGCCCGGCGGGGACCTGCCGTCGTTCCAGGCGGTGTGCGGCCGGGACGCGTCCGGGTCCGGACACAAGCGCGTGGTGGTCGCGGTGGACTTCGGCGACGGGGAGGCCGACGCCTACCCCGGCGAGCGGACTCCCGGGCAGAGCGCGCCGAAGTGCGTCGTGGCCGCCGAGGACGCCACCGCCGCCCAGCTCCTCGCCTCCACCGCCAAGGTCCGGGTGAACGCCCAGGGAGCCGTCGTGGCGGTCGCGGACTATCCGTTCAGGGAGAGGGGCGGCACCGACCTGGCTGCCGCCGCCGCGTCCGCCGCCCCGTCCGGGAGCGGCCTGCCGATCACGCTGATCGCGGCCGGTGCGGGCGGGATCGCCCTGCTGGCGGGCGGCGCCGTGGCGGCCACCCGCCGCCGCTCCAGGACCCGCGTCTGACCTGGAACGTTCCATCCGCCCGGCCGGCCCAGGACGCTACGCTCGGCGCGGTGAAAATCCTTGTCTCCGGTACGGCGGGCGGCGCGGGATGGCCGGAACCCGGCTGCCGGTGCACCTCGTGCGCCGGGCTCCCGTCCGGCCACCGACGCCCGTTCGAGCTGGTCGTGGACGGCGTGGCCCGCTTCCCCTTCGACGATCCGCCGAGCGGCTACCGGGCCTGCGCGGGCGGGCTGGGGCTGGCCGACCCCGACGGCTCCCGGCTGCTCTGCCTCCCACGGGACCGGCCGGTGCCGGTGGACGGGCCCGCCAGGTACGACGTGGTGCTGATCGACCTGCTCGACCGGCCCGAGCGGCTCGGGGAGCTGCGGCGGGCGGGGCTGGCGGACGACCGGACCGCGGTGGTGGCCGTCGGGCTGGACCACCGGATCCGCTCGGAGGAGGAGCTGGCCAGGCGCCTGCGGCTGTGGGGCGCGTCGGCCGTTCCCGACGGGACGGTGCTGGAGACCGGCCTGGTGCTCCCCGGGACGGCCATCGGGATGCGACCCGGCGACGGTGGCGTGACGGCGCCGTGGCGGACGTTGCTGCTGGGCGGGTCGCGGTCGGGGAAGTCGGCCGAGGCCGAGCTGCGGCTGGCGGCCGAGCCGTACGTCACCTATGTGGCCACCGGCCCGAGCGGCGCGGGGGACGGCGAGTGGGCGGCCCGCGTGCGGGCGCACCGGGAGCGGCGGCCCGCGCACTGGGCCACGGTCGAGACCGCCGACCTCGTCTCGGCCATCGGGCAGGCCACCGCGCCGCTGCTGATCGACGGGCTCGGGACGTGGCTGACGGCGGTGTTCGACGAGCACGGGGCCTGGGAGGGCGACCGCGCGCCCGTCCGCGAACGCTGCGACGAGCTCGTGGCGGCCTGGCGGCAGACGCCCGTGCGCCTCGTGGCGGTCTCCGACGAGGTGGGGATGGGTGTGGTGCCCGCCACGCCCAGCGGGCGGGCCTTCCGGGACGCGCTCGGCCGTCTCAACGAACGCCTCGCCGCCGAGTCCGAGTACGTGGCCCTGGTGGTGGCGGGGCGCCTGCTGGAGCTGTGACCGCTACGGGCGGACGGCGCGGGCGTACCAGCGTCCGTCGAGCCGGTCCACGTGGAGGGGGCGGCCGAAGCACTCCGAGAGGTTGTCCGGGGTGAGCACCTCCTCCACCGGCCCCGCGGCCAGCACCCGGGCGTCGCGCATGAGCATCGCGTGGGAGGTCGTCGCCGGCACCTCCTCCAGGTGGTGCGTCACCGTCACGGTGGTCAGGACGGGCCGGGTCGTGGCCAGGTCCTCGACGGCGGTGATGAGGTCCTCCCTGGCCGGCAGGTCGAGCCCCGCGAACGGCTCGTCGAGCAGCAGCACCGCCGGGTCCCCCATGAGCGCCCTGGCCACCCTGATCCTGGCCCGCTCCCCCTGCGAGCACACGCGGAACGGCCGGTCCGCCAGGTCCTTGCACCCCAGGTCGGCCAGCAGCCGGTGGGCCCGGTCGCGCTCGCCTTCGCCGTACTTGTCCCACAGAGGAACGCTCGTCCCCGTGTGCCCGGTGAGCACCACGGTGTGCGCGGTCGCGCCCTCCTCCTCCATCAGCTCCTCGTCGATCAGCCGCTGGCTGGCCGCGACCAGGCCGATGTGGCGGCGCAGCTCCCGCACGTCCACCCGGCCGAGCTTGTGGCCGAGCACCTTGACCGCGCCCTCGCTGGGATGCCGGACGGCGCCCGCCAGGGAGAGCAGCGTCGTCTTGCCCGCGCCGTTGGGGCCGAGGATCACCCAGTGATCGCCGTAGTCCACCTGCCAATCGACGCCGTCCAGCAGCGCCTTGCCGACAACTCGGACACCTACGCCTTCGAGTTCAACCACGTGCATCCCGCCACACTAGTGGGCCTACGATCGTCCGATATGCGCCTTCCGCATGGCCTGTCATTGGCGATCGGCACTCTCAGCGTCTTCCCGGTACGGGTCGAGCGGGTGGACCGGGAGGTCGCGGGGCGGGCGATGACGCTGGCCCCGGTGGTCGGGCTCGCGCTCGGGCTGGTCGCCGGGCTGCCGTTGTTCCTGCCCGGGCCGCCGCTGCTGGGGGCGGCGCTGGCGGTCGGGCTGCTGGCCGTGCTGAGCCGGGGGCTGCACCTGGACGGGCTCGCCGACCTGGCGGACGGGCTGGGCAGCGGCAAGCCGGCCGCTCAGGCACTCGACATCATGAAAAAGTCGGACATCGGGCCGTTCGGCGTGATGACGCTGGTGCTGACGCTGCTCGTCCAGGTCGCCGCCGCGGCCGGGGCCGGGTACGCGGCGCTGGTGACGGCCTGCGTGGCCGGGCGGCTGGCGCTGACCTGGGCCTGCCGGGAGGGTGTCCCCGCCGCCAGACCCGACGGGCTCGGCGCGATGGTCGCGGGCACGGTACGCCGCCCCGCCTCCTTGCTCGTCACCCTGGCCGCCCTCCTCGGCACCGCCGCCGTCTGCCTGGGCCTGGCCGGGGAGCCCGTGTTGCCGCTCGGCCTGGTCGCCGGGCTCGGCGCCGCCCTGCTGCTGCTCGGGCACGCGCGGCGGCGCCTCGGCGGGATCACCGGTGACGTGCTGGGGGCGCTGGTCGAGACGGCCACGGCCACCACGTTGGCGGTGTGCGCGATCCTCGGCTGAGCGCCCCCGAGATCAGGCGGGTGAGGAGACCGGCTGCGGCACGCGTACCGGATAGAAGCGGAGCAGGGCCGCGCCGACGATCGCCATGAGGGCCCAGCCCACCAGGCCGGTCAGGCCGACCAGGACCTCGTTGGGCGGCGCGGCGGCGTCGCCGAGCAGCAGGACGGACTGGGCGACGGCGTTCAGCGAGCCGTGGGCCACGACGGCCGGCCACACGCTGCCCGTGCGCAGCCGCAGCCACCCGATCAGCACCCCGAACAGGACGCAGAACCCCACGAAGAACAGCGCCGCCCAGGAGCTGAGCCGCGCGTAGTTGTAGCCCAGGAGGGTGAGGGGGGCGTGCCAGAGGCCCCAGATGACGCCGGTGTAGACCAGCCCGAGGAGCATGCCGTTGGTGGAGACGAGCCGGGGCAGCAGCCAGCCCCGCCAGCCCCACTCCTCCCCCAGCGCGGGGATCGCGTTCAGCACGGGCCCGGCGACCACAGCGATCACGATCTGGAGCACGACCGCCGTGGTGAGGCTCTCGGGCACGCCCACGCCCTGGGCCCGCAGCGCCGCCCTGAACAGGCTGAACTGGTCGAGATCCAGCGAGAACAGCCCGACGGCGGCGCTCAGGACCGCCGCCAGGAGCAGCAGCAGCGGCACCCCGAGCCAGGCGGTCAGGATGAGGACGCCGGTGCGCCCCTTGCGCTCGCCCAGCGTGAGCCCGGTCTGCCTGGCCCACTCGCGGAACGGCGTGCGCGTGACCGCCCAGACGCCGAGCACCCCCACCGACGGGGTGAACATCATCAGCGTGGCCAGCGGCCGCAGCAGTGGCGAGCCGATCCCGCCGGCGAACCAGAGGGGCAGCGCCGCCGCCCACGACAGCCCGAAGGCCAGGACGATGAAGATGAGGAGAGGTCGTTTCATTGTTCCACTCGCTCTGCGATGAGGGCGTTGATGAGGGATGCGCCGCGTTCGGCGTCGTCGATGCTGATCGCGAGCCGGCCGCCGGAGCGGTAGCGGATGACCAGGCACTCGCCGCCACGCAGCATGATGGTCGAACTGCCGGGCAGCCCGCGGATGCCCCAGCCCCCGACCTGGGCCGGATGGCGCGTCTCCGACCAGGCCGACTCGATTCGCGACAGAGGGATCCTGCGCGCCGGCCAGCCGAGCGGCCCGAACCGGACGGCCACCCGGCCGTCGCCGACCTGCACGGACACGGACGAGGTCAGCACTCCGGCCGCCAGCACGAGGACGAGCCCGGGCAGGACCGACGTCGCCTGCCCGCCGGGCACCAGACCGGTGACGTAGAGCAGGCCCAGCACCAGGACGGCGGCCAGGGCGGCGACCGGGAGCAGCGCCAGCCACCGGTTGGCGGCGTGGCCGACCCACACGGTGCGCCGGCCGGACCTGAGCCGCAGGAGGGGCGGGGTCCGGTGGGCGGAATCCTGGTCGGCCGTGCCCCTGCGCAGATAACCCACGAGGACGGCGACGCCGGTCCCGGCCGCGATGACCGCGAGGACGTGCCAGCCGGGCAGCCGGGCCGCGGCCCAGTCGGGCGCGTCGAGGTTGGCGAGCACGGTCGTGACGTTGACGCCGAGCGCGAGCGCGCCCAGCCCGAACAGCCCGCCCCACCACACCGTCCGGCTCGGCCTGCTGGCCGTGGCCCGCTCGGCCGCGGCCAGCGCGACCAGCCAGAGCACCGCCCAGAGCAGGAACGTGACCACGATGTACGTGGTCAAGGACATCGAGCGGGAGGCCAGGCCGCCCAGGCCCCAGCGGGTGGCCAGGGGGTCGGGCAGCCGGTCGCGCAGCGCCAGCGGCAGCCCGATCTGCGCGGCGAGGACGAACAGCCCCCATATGACGGCGGTGATTCGGGGATTCACGGCAGGTCCTCCAGTATGGCAATGAGGTCGTCGCGGCCGTAGCCGTACTTGCGGGCCTCGTCCAGCAGCTCGCGCGCCCGCTGCGCGAGCAGGGCGCGACCGTCGGCGCGCCCCGCGACGCTGACCCCCCGGCCCCGCCTGAACTCCAGCAGCCCCTCGTCCCGCAGGTCGCGCAGCGCGCGCAGCACGGTGTTGGGGTTGATGCCGAGCACCTGGGCCAGGTCGCGGGCCGGCGGCAGGCGGTCGCCGGGCCGGTAGGAGCCCTCTCCGATCGCGCGGCGGATGGCGCCCGCCACCTGCTCGTGCAGGGGCCGGGCGTCGTTGAGATCGAGCGTCAGCAGCATGATGCTAATGACACTAGCACCATTCCGCATGACTCGCGATTGGTAGGATGAACCCCTGTTTGTGAGTACGCAGAAGACCTGGATAGCATCGGTTTACGTGACCACTGTGCGGCTGAACTCAGCAGATCCAGTCTCCATCGCCACCGACGCCTTGATCGTCGGCTTCAGGTCAGGACAGGACGGCCCGCGCGCCGCCACGGGCGCCGAGTCGCTCGAGGCCGCCTTCGGCGGCAAGCTCGCCGACTCCCTCCGCGCCGTCGCCTTCACCGGCAAGGCCGGCGAGGTGGCCAAGCTTCCCACGTTCGGCGCCATCGCCGCCCCGCTGCTGGTCGCGGTGGGTCTGGGCGACTCGCCCGACGCCGAAGGCCTGCGCCGCGCCGCCGGCGCCGCCGTACGGTCGCTCGCCGGCACCTCCAGGGCCGCGCTCGCCCTGCCCACCGGCACGCCCGAGGAGACCGAGGCCGTCGCGCTCGGCGGCCTGCTCGGCGCGTACGCCTTCGCCCGTTACCGCACGAACGGCGAGCAGAAGGCCCCGGTCGCCGAGCTCACCGTGGTCTCGGGCCAGCCCGACGGCGTCGCCGAGCGCGCGGGCGTGCTGGCCGACTCGGTCGCCCTGGTCCGCGACCTGGTCAACACGCCTCCGTCCGACCTGTGGCCGGCCAAGTTCGCCGAGATCGCCGAGCAGGAGGGCAACAAGGCCGGGCTGAGCGTCGAGGTGCTCGACGACAAGCAGCTCAAGGACGGCGGCTACGGCGGCCTCATCGGCGTCGGCCAGGGCTCGGCCAACCCGCCGCGCCTGGTCCGCCTCTCCTACACCCACCCCGAGGCCGGCAAGCGGCTGGCGTTCGTGGGCAAGGGCATCACGTTCGACTCCGGCGGCCTGTCGCTCAAGCCGTCGGCCTCGATGGACTGGATGAAGTCCGACATGGGCGGCGCGGGCGCGGTGCTCGGCGCCATGATCGGCATCGCCCGGCTCGGCCTGCCGGTCAACGCCGTCGGCTACCTCTGCCTGGCCGAGAACCTGCCGAGCGGCACCGCCCAGCGCCCCTCCGACGTCATCCACAGCTACAGCGGCAAGACCGTCGAGGTGCTCGACACCGACGCCGAGGGCCGCCTGGTGCTCATGGACGGCATCGCCAGGGCCGCGCAGGACGAGCCCGACCTGATCGTCGACGTGGCCACGCTCACCGGCGCGCAGATCGTCGCGCTCGGCTGGCGCACGGCCGGCGTCATGGCCAACGACGACGCCGCCAGGGAGCTGGTCGTCGAGGCCGCGAAGGCGGCGGGCGAGGGCGCGTGGGGCATGCCGCTCCCGGAGGAGCTGCGCAAGGGCCTCGACTCGCCGATCGCCGACATCGCCAACCTCCAGCCGGAGCGATGGGGCAGCATGCTGGCGGCGGGCATCTTCCTGAAGGAATTCGTGCCCGACGGCGTGCGCTGGGCCCACATCGACATGGCCGGCCCCGCCTTCAACAAGGGCGAGCCGTACGGTTACACCCCGAAGGGCGGCACGGGTGCCATCACCCGTACCCTCATCGGACTCGCAGAGCGGCACGCGAGCATCTGAAACAAATGAAAAGATGACGGCATCACGAACACCCCGACAAGGAGCCTTCCTGTGGCCTATGACATCGTCGTCCTAGGTGGCGGCAGCGGCGGTTACGCCTGCGCGCTTCGGGCGGCTGAGCTGGGCAAGTCGGTCGCGCTGATCGAAAAGGACAAGATCGGCGGCACCTGCCTCCACAGGGGATGCATCCCCACGAAGGCCCTGCTGCACTCCGCCGAGGTCGCCGACGAGACCCGCGAGAGCGAGTCCTACGGCGTCAAGGCGCGCTTCGACGGCATCGACGTGCAGGGCGTGCACGCGTTCAAGGACAAGATCGTGACGCGGGCCTGGAAGGGCGTGCAGGGCCTGCTGAAGTCCGCGGGCGTGACGATCGTCGAGGGCGAGGGCCGCCTGGTCGGCCCCAACCGGATCCAGGTGGGCTCGGAGGTCGTCGAGGGCCGCAACCTCGTCCTGGCCACCGGCTCGGCGCCCAAGTCGCTGCCGGGCCTGGAGATCGACGGCGAGCGCGTCATCACCAGCGAGCACACCCTGAAGATGGGCCGCGTGCCCACGTCCGTCATCGTGCTGGGCGGCGGCGTGATCGGCGTCGAGCTGGCGAGCGTCTACCGCTCGTTCGGGGCCGAGGTCACGATCGTCGAGGCGCTGCCGCACCTGCTGCCGACCGAGGAGGAGTCCAGCTCCAAGCTGCTGGAGCGGGCCTTCCGCCGCCGCGGCATCAAGTACGAGCTGGGCGTCTTCTTCGACACCGCCAAGACCACCGAGACGGGTGTGGTCGTCACGCTGGCCAACGGCAAGACCCTCGACGCCGAGCTGCTGCTCGTCGCGGTCGGCCGCGGCGCGGTGTCGGCAGGCATGGGCTTCGAGGAGCAGGGCATCGCCATCGAGCGCGGCGCGGTCGTGGTCGACGAGCACTGCCGGACCACCGTGCCCGGCGTCTACGCCATCGGCGACCTCATCCCGACCCTGCAGCTCGCCCACGCCGGGTTCGCGGAGGGGATCATGGTGGCCGAGCACATCGCCGGCCTCAACCCGCCGCCCATCGACTACGCGGGCGTGCCGCGCATCACCTACTCCGACCCCGAGGTGGCCTCGGTGGGGATCACGTCGGCGCAGGCGGCCGAGCGCGGTATCGAGATCGTCGAGCAGGTCTACGACCTCGCGGGAAACCCCAAGAGCCAGATCCTCGGCACCTCGGGCGCCGTGAAGGTCATCGCCCAGAAGGACGGCCCGGTCGTCGGTGTCCACATGGTGGGCCGGCGCATCGGCGAGCTCGTCACGGAGGGGCAGCTGATCTACAACTGGGAGGCGCTGCCCGCAGAGGTCGCCCAGCTCATCCACGCACACCCGACCCAGTCCGAGGCCATGGGTGAGGCGATGCTGGCCCTGGCCGGCAAGCCGCTGCACGTACACAACTAGTCCAAGCCCTCGAGATCAGAACGCGAGAGAAGAATAACGATGCCGGTCTCCGTACAAATGCCCCAGCTCGGCGAGAGCGTGACCGAGGGCACCGTAACCCGTTGGCTGAAGAAGGAGGGCGAGCGCGTCGAGGCCGACGAGCCGCTCCTCGAAGTGTCGACCGACAAGGTCGACACCGAGATCCCGTCGCCGGCCGCGGGTGTCCTCACGAAGATCGTCGTGGCTGAGGACGAGACGGTCGAGGTCGGGGCCGAGCTCGCCGTCATCGACGAGAAGGGCCAGGCGGCCGCCGCCGCCCCGGCGCCCGAGGCGGCGGCGCCCCCCGCGCCGGCTCCGCAGCCCGAGCCCGAGCCCGCCCCGGCTCCGCCGGTCTCCTCGATCCCGCAGCCGGCTCCCCCGCAGCCCGCTCCGGCCCCGGCTCCGGCGCCCGCCCCGGTCGCGGCCCCCGCTCCCGTCGCGCAGGCCGCTCCCCCGGTCGCGGAGGCCGCGCCGCTGCCGTCGGGTGAGAGCCCGTACGTGACGCCGCTGGTGCGCAAGCTGGCCAACGAGCACGGTGTCAACCTCGACGCGATCAACGGCACCGGCGTCGGCGGCCGCATCCGCAAGCAGGACGTGCTCGAGGCCGCCAAGGCCCAGCGCGAGAAGGCCGCCGCGGCCCAGGCCGCCCCCGTCGCGGCCCCGGCTCCGGCCGCCGCCCAGGCGGCGCCCGCCGCCGCTCCCGCCGCGCAGGCGCCGATCCCCGCGGGTCCCGAGCCCGTGGAGGTCGACACGACGCTGCGGGGCCGCACGGAGAAGATGACGCGGCTGCGCCAGACGATGTCGAAGCGGCTGGTCGAGTCGCTGCAGACGGCCGCGCAGCTCACCACGGTGGTCGAGGTCGACGTCACCAAGATCGCGCGGCTGCGCGACCAGGCGAAGGCCGACTTCCTGCGCCGCGAGGGCGTGAAGCTGTCGTTCATGCCGTTCTTCGAGCTGGCCGCCATCGAGGCGCTCAAGCAGCACCCGAAGCTCAACGCGACGATCAACAACGAGACCATGGAGGTCACGTACTTCGACGTCGAGCACCTGGGCATCGCGGTCGACACCGAGCGCGGGCTGATCGCGGCGGTCATCAAGAACGCCGGCGACCTCAACCTCGCCGGGCTGGCCCGCAAGACGGCCGACCTGGCCGATCGCACGCGCGCCAACAAGGTGACGCCGGACGAGATCACCGGCGGCACCTTCACGCTGACCAACACCGGCAGCCGTGGGGCCCTGTTCGACACGCCGATCCTCAACCAGCCGCAGGTCGGCATGCTGGGCACCGGCGCCGTCGTCAAGCGGCCCGTCGTGATCGACACGCCTGAGGGCGAGGTCATCGCGGTCCGGTCGATGGTCTACCTGGCGCTGACGTACGACCACCGCCTGGTGGACGGCGCGGACGCGGCCCGCTTCCTCACGACGGTCAAGCGCCGTCTCGAGGAGGGCCGCTTCGAGGCCCAGCTCGGCCTCGCCTGATCCTGGGCCTGATCCTGGGCCTGATCCTGGCGTTCGCGGCCGGGCGGCTCCCTTCCGGGGCCGCCCGGCCGTTCGCGTGCCCCGGGCCTGGCGCGGCTGGCGCGTCCGTGACGTGGGGCGGGCGTACTGTGGGGCTATGGCGATCATCGTGACGGGGGCGTCGGGGTTGCTCGGTTCGGCGCTGGTGCCGGCGTTGCGGGCCGAGGGGTGGGAGGTCGTCCGGCTCGTACGGCGCCGCCCGCGCGAAGCCGACGAGGCCTTCTGGGACCCGGCCGAGCAGGAGATCGACCAGGCCGCGCTCGAAGGGGCGCAGGCGGTCGTGCACCTGGCGGGCGCGTCCGTGGGCGACCGGCGGTGGACCCCGGCGTACAAGCGGGAGCTCGTCGCCAGCCGGGTCCAGGGCACGAGGGTGCTCGTGGACGCGATCGGCGCGCTGTCCGGCAAGCCCGAGGTGCTCCTGTCCGCCTCCGGGATCGACTTCTACGGCGACACCGGCGACCGAGTGATCGACGAGAGCCAGGGGAAGGGCAGCGGCTTCCTGGCGGATCTGTGCGGGCGCTGGGAGGGCGAGGCCAGACGGGCGGGCGAGGCCGGGGTCAGGACCGCGCAGATGCGGACCGGGCTGGTGCTCAGCGAGAAGGGCGGGGCGCTCGGCCGGATGCTGCCGATCTTCAGGATCGGGCTGGGGGCGCCGCTCGGGTCGGGGAAGCAGTACTGGTCGTGGATCGCCGTGGACGACTGGGTCGGGGCCGCGGTGCATGTCTTGAAAAATCGTGACATTACAGGACCAGTCAATTTCACCTCTCCCTCGCCCGTGACCAACGCCGAATTCACCCGCACCCTCGGAAAAGCCCTGCGCAGGGGCACGGTGCCGATCCCGGTGCCCGGCTTCGCGCTGTCCGCGGGGCTCGGCGAGTTCGCCCGCGAGGCGCTGCTGCCCGGCCACCGCGTCGAGCCGAGGAAGCTGCTCGACAGCGGCTATGTGTTCGCCCATACCCGCCTCGACGAGGCGCTGAGCGCCGTACTGTAGTGAACCGTCCGTCTTCAACAGGTGGGAGAATCTTGACATGAGCCGGTCAGGACAGTCACACATCCTCGCCATCGGGGGCGGGTCCTTCCGCCCGAGCAGGCGCTACAGCTTCCTCGAGGCCAGCGCGCTGCTGCGGTACGGCCTCGACCTGACCGGGCAGGACCGGCCGAAGCTGGGCCTGGTCGCCACCGCGGTGGGCGACTCGGACGACTGGATCCTGAAGATGTACGGCGCCTTCGCCGGGTGGGACGTCGAGTTGAGCCATCTCACCGTGTTCCCGATGCCCAATGTCGAGGATCCCGGGGCGTGGATGCTCGAACAGGACATGATCTACGTGAGCGGCGGCAGTGTGGCCAACCTGATGGCCCTGTGGCGGTTGCACGGCCTTGACGAGGCGTTCGAGGAGGCGTGGCGGGCCGGGGTGGTGCTTTCCGGCCAGAGCGCGGGCGCGCTGTGCTGGCACGTCGGCGGCAACACCGACTCCTTCGGACCCGACCTGCGCGTGTGGGCCGAGGGGATGGCGCTGCTCCCCTACTCGTGCGGCGTCCACTACGACTCCGACCCGCAGCGCCGGCCGCTGCTGCAGGAGTCGGTGGCCAGTGGCGAGCTGCCGTCCGGATACGCCGCCGACGAGGGTGTGGGGCTCCACTACGTCGGCACGGAGTTCATCCAGGCGGTGACCGTCGAGCCGGGCGGCTACGCGTACCGGGTGGAGAGCGACGGGGCCGGCGGGGTCAAGGAGTTCAGGATCGAGCCTCGACTCCTTACCCCCTGATTACCCTTCGCGGGGGCGGGACCGGCACAATAGGCTCATGCGCCCCATCGACGGGGACGATCCCCACGCACTCGCCATCGTCCGTCTCGGCGTCGACGTCCCCTACGAGCAGGCCTGGTCGCTGCAGCGCTGGGTGCACGGCAAGCGGGTCGCCGGAGAGCTGGGCGACACCGTCCTGTTCCTGGAGCACGCGCCCGTCTACACCGCGGGCAAGCGCACCGCCCCGGACGAGCGTCCGGCCGACGGGACCCCGGTCGTCGACGTCGACCGGGGCGGCCGGTTGACCTGGCACGGGCCCGGGCAGCTGGTGGCCTACCCGATCGTCGGCGTCACCGACGTCAACGCGTACGCCTGCCGCCTCGCGGAGGCCATGATCCAGATCTGCGCCGACTTCGGCGTCACGGCGAGACAGGTGCGGGGGCGCGGGGGCGTCTGGGCGGTCGGCGATCCCAGCCTGGGCCTGCCCGACCGCCAGCTCGGCGCGGTCGGGCTGCGCGTCGCCCGCGGCGTCACCATGCACGGCTTCTCGCTCAACTGCGCCAACGACCCCCGCTGGTTCAACCGCATCGCGCCGTGCGGCATCCCCGACGTCGGCGTCTCCTCGCTGTCGGCGGAGACCGGCCGCCGCATCGTGGTGGAGGAGGTCATGCCGATCGCGGAGAAGCGGCTGGCGGAGGCCCTCGGCATGGAGTCGTACGATCTCCACGAAGAGGACCTTCTCCGCAGATGACCCACGGCCTACGATCGGCCGTGTGAAGCGCGTCCTGGCTCTCTTACTCGCCCTTCTGGTCCACCTGCTGACGCTCGGCTTCGTCGCGCTGGGCGCGTGGGTGATCCTGGGGTACCCCGCCTCCCTGCTCGCGTGGCTGTTCGGCGGCGCGAGCCTGGCCATCGGGTGGGCGCTGCGGCCGCGCCTGGGCGGCCTGCCCGCCGACGCCGAGCTGCTCGACCGCTCGTCGGCCTCCGAGCTGTACGGCGCCGCGGAGCGCGTGGCCGACCGGGTCGGCGTCCGGCGGCCGCGCAAGGTCGCCGTCATGGACCTGGACCCCGACACGCGCTTCGACCGCGTGGGCCCGCTGCGTACCCCCATCTTGATGATCGGGCTGCCGCTGTGGCTGGCGCTGCCGCCCAGGCAGCGCGTCGCCCTGCTGGCCACGGCGTACGCGCGGGTGCCGACCGGCGACGAGCTCGTCGTGAGCGGGGCGCTGTTCACCCTGGAGGCGTGGCGGGACGCGCTGCTGGGGGCCGAGCCGCTGCGGATCAGGGAGGAGGCCCAGACCAAGATCGCGGCCTCCTCGCTGGGCGCGGTGGACCACCCGGGGACCACGTACGAGGTGGCGGGGATGTTCGGCCGCCTGCTCGGGCGGGTGCTCGGCGGGCCCGTGCTCCTGGTCCGGTACGCGCTGACCCGGCTGGCCCGCGCCGGCGAGAGCCGTACCCTGGCCCGGCAGCGGCAGCTGGCCCGGCGGGCGGCCTCCGAACAGGACCTCGCCGAGCTCGACGGGCTGGCCCGCGGCGGCTACCTGGCGCCGATGCAGGCGGCGGCGCTGCGCGGCGAGAGCGTGGCGGCCATCAGGCAGGGCGCGCTGGCCCGCTCCAGGCTCACCGACGACGGGGTGCTCACCACTCCCCCGCACTCGGAGCTGCTCGGCACGCGTGAGTCCGAACGCGTCGACGACGAGTTGCTCGCCCACTACACGCGCGCGATCCGCGGCTTCGGCCTCATCTCCTGACCCCCGGCCGGGCTGCTTTTCCAGGAGACGTAAGCTGGGGAACGTGACCGTTGCCCCTGAAGGCCGAAAGCTCCTCCGCCTGGAGGTGCGTAACGCCGAAACCCCTATCGAGCGCAAGCCCCCGTGGATCAAGACCAAGCTGAAGACGGGCCCCGAATACACCGAGCTGAAATCGCTCGTGCGCCGGGAGGGCCTGCACACGGTCTGTGAAGAGGCGGGCTGTCCCAATATCTACGAGTGCTGGGAAGACCGCGAGGCGACCTTCCTCATCGGCGGCGACCAGTGCACGCGCCGCTGCGACTTCTGCCAGATCGACACGGGCAAGCCGAAGGAGTACGACCGCGACGAGCCGCGCCGCGTGGCCGAGTCCGTGCAGCAGATGGGCCTGAAGTACGCGACCGTGACCGGCGTCGCCCGCGACGACCTGCCCGACGGCGGCGCCTGGCTCTACGCCGAGACGGCCCGCCAGATCCACGGGCTGCTGCCCGGGTGCGGCGTCGAGCTGCTGGTGCCCGACTTCAACGGCAACCGCGACCAGCTGGAGGAGGTCTTCTCCAGCCGGCCCGAGGTGTTCGCGCACAACGTCGAGACGGTGCCGCGGATCTTCAAGCGGATCCGTCCCGCGTTCCGCTACGAGCGGTCGCTCGCGGTGATCACGACGGCCCGCGAGGCCGGGCTGGTCACCAAGTCCAACCTGATCCTGGGCATGGGCGAGACGCGCGAGGAGGTCGTCGAGGCCATGCGCGACCTGCACGCGGCCGGCACCGACCTGCTGACCATCACCCAGTACCTGCGGCCCACGCCCCGGCACCATCCGGTGGAGCGGTGGGTGAAGCCCGAGGAGTTCGTGGAGCTGCAGGCGGAGGCCGAGGCCATCGGGTTCGCCGGTGTGCTGTCGGGGCCGCTCGTGCGCTCGTCGTACCGGGCGGGCCGCCTCTACAAGCAGGCCATCGAGGCTCGCCAGACGGCCTGACCTCCCAACCTCCGGCCCCGGGACCCGTGCGGTCCCGGGGCTGCTTCATCATCGTTGGAAGTCCTTTGACGGCTGGCTACTGTTTTCGGCATGCCGGAGTCTTTCGATCAACTGTCCTTTGACGGCCTCCCGCCGGGATTGCGCTACATCGCCGGCTGGCTTGCTCCCGACGCCTGCGCGTCGTTGCTCTCGTCCCTCGACGCCGCCGAGTGGTCGACACAACTGCGCCGGCGAGTGCAGCACTACGGCCACCGCTACGACTACGGCCGCCGAAGTGTGGCGAGGGATCCCCTGGTCGCCGCCGCTCCACCGATCCCGGGATGGGCACGAGAGCACGCCGTGCGCCTGGTCCGCGAAGGAGTCATGGACAGCGAGGCGAACCAGGTGATCATCAACGAGTACCAGCCGGGTCAGGGCATCAGCCCACACGTCGACTGCGTGCCCTGTTTCGGCCCGGTCGTCGCGGCGATCTCCCTGGGCTCCGCCTGCGTCATGGACTTCACCCATCCCGCCGACGGTACGAAGGCGGCGATATCGCTCGCCCCCGGCAGCCTGTGCGTCATGTCAGGACCTGCCCGATACACCTGGCGCCACAGCATCGCCGCACGCAAGAGCGACCCCACCACGGCAGGCCGCGTCCCGCGCACGCGGCGCGTCTCAGTGACCTTCCGCACCGTCAACGACCCGGCACCGTGACCGGCACCGTGACCGGCACCGTGACCGGCACCGTGACCGGACTCTCGGCTGCTGCTTGATGCGGCGCGTTAGCATGGCGGGCAGCCGACCCCCGGGAGCGGACATGGCGGTTCTGATCCGCACGAGCGACCTGCCCGCCAAGCGACGTCACGACGCCTGGCGGAGCATCGTGTGTGACACGCTCGGCCCGCTCGACTGCAGGATCGCCCCCGGCGCCCCGCTGCGGGGCGAGATCGTGACCGGCGGGCTGGGCTCGGTCACCGTCGGCCGGATCCGCACGTCCACGCCCCACAGCGTGCACCGCACCCCGGGCATGATCGACAGCGGCAGCCCCGAGATGTACCGCGTCGTGCTGGCCCTGGAGGGCAGCCCGCGGCTCTCCCAGGACGGGCGGGACGCGCAGCTCGGCCGGGGCGACTTCGCGATCTACGACTTCACCAGGCCCTACGAGCTGGCCTACGACTCGGCGGTGCGGCTCGCGCTGTTCAGCTTCCCGCGCGACCTGCTCGCGCTGCCGTCCGGCGCCGTGGACGCGCTCGCCGCCGTCCCCATCACCGCCGAGACCGGCGCCGCCGCGCTGGCCGTGCCACTGCTGCGCCGGGTGGCCGAGGACATCGAGACGTACCGGCCGGGCAGCGCCGCCA
The DNA here is from genome assembly GCF_053590415.1 of Nonomuraea sp. NPDC003201. Classification (NCBI taxonomy): domain Bacteria; kingdom Bacillati; phylum Actinomycetota; class Actinomycetes; order Streptosporangiales; family Streptosporangiaceae; genus Nonomuraea; species Nonomuraea sp. NPDC003201. The sequence continues at coordinate 31,416 of NZ_JBSFTC010000043.1, read as the reverse complement.
GGCTGTCGGGCATCGTGACCGACCTGGTCAGCACCGCCGTCGCCGAACACGTCGAGCTGACGCGGGCGTTACCGGAGGACTCCCGGCAGCGCGTGCTGCTGATGGAGATCCACGCCTTCATCGAGCAGCGGCTGGGCGACATCGGCCTCGACCCGGCCACGGTCGCCGCCGCGCACCACATCTCCGTGCGCTACCTGCACCGCCTGTTCGAGGCGGAGCACACCACGGTGGCCGCCTGGATCCGGCAGCGGCGGCTGGAGCGGTGCCGCGCGGAGCTGGCCTCGGGCGGCACCCGGTCCGTGAGCGAGATCGGGGCCCGGTGGGGGCTGCCGGACTCGGCCCACTTCAGCAGGCTCTTCAAGAGCGCGTACGGGACGCCGCCCGCCGAATACCGGCGCCTGAACACCGTGCGCTGAACGTCAATCCGCCTGGCGCCCAGATCCAAGACCGGCACCCCCTTCGATCGGCAGACTGAAGGCACATCGAAGGAAGGGATGAGGAAAATGCAGCTGTTCGTCAATCTGCCGGTCAAGGATCTCGAGCGGTCGAAGAAGTTCTTCGCCGAGCTCGGCTTCAACCTGTTCGGCATGGCCGAGGGCATGGCGTCGGTGATCATCAGTGAGCAGGCCCAGGTCATGCTGCTGACCGAGCCGACGTTCGGCTCGTACATCACCAAGGAGATCGCCGCCGCCGACACGGCCACGGAGGCGATCCTGGTGCTGGGCATGGAGAACCCGGCCCAGGTGGACGAGCTGGTCGACAAGGCGCTGGCGCTCGGCGCCACCCCGGCGGGCGTGAAGCAGGAGGACGGCATCCGCTACCAGCGCGGCTTCGCCGACCTCGACGGACACCACTGGGAGGCGCTGTGCCTGGCGCAGCCGGCCGCCTGAGCGGCAAGGCGATCTCGCCGGACGGGACCGCCATCGCCTTCGACAGCTACGGCGAGGGGCCCGCGGTCGTCCTGGTCCACGGCGCGTTCGGGGTGCGGGGCCACGTCACGCTGGCCGGCGTGGCGGCCGCCCTGGCGCCGTGGTTCACGGTGTACGACTACGACCGCCGGGGGCGCGGCGACAGCGGGGACACCCAGCCGTACGCGGTCGAGCGCGAGATCGAGGATCTGGCGGCGGTCATCGAGGCGGCGGGCGGGTCGGCCATGGTGTTCGGGGGCTCGTCGGGGGCCGCGCTGGCGCTGGAGGCCGCGGTGCGGAATCCGGCCGTCACGAAGCTGGCCCTGTGGGAGCCGCCGTACCACGTGGACGACAGCGCGCCCCCGCTCCCGGACGACTTCGCCGCGCGGCTGGAGGCGCTGGTGAGGGCGGGCAGGCGGGGCGAGGCCGTCGAGCGGTTCATGGTGGAGGCGGCCGAGGCGCCGCCGGAGGCGGTGGCCGCGATGCGCGCGCAGCCGTCCTGGGCGCAGATCGAGGCGCTGGCCCACACCCTCGCCTACGAGGCCGCCGTGCTGGGGCCGGGCAACGCGCTGCCCACCGCGCGGCTGGCCGCCGTCAGGCAGCCGACGCTGGTGCTGAACGGCGAGGACAGCCCCGGGTGGATGTCGAACGCGGGGCTGGCGGTCGCGGCGGCCGTGCCGGGCGCGGTACGGCGGGTCCTGGAGGGCCAGGCGCACAACGTGGCCCCGCAGGCGCTGGTGCCCGAGCTCCTGGAGTTCTTCGCCACCGCCTGAGCCCTCCGCCTGAGCCCTCCGCCTGAGCCCTCATGAAGCCCTGCCCGAGCCACCGCCTGAGCCCCCCTGAGCCCCCCTGAGCCCCAGCCCGAGCCTCATATGAGCCCCGCGCGAGCTGGTGGAGACTGGGCTCGTGGACTTCGACGAACTCATCGCCCGGCTCGACCTCCGCGCCAAGGTCCGCCTGCTCACCGGGGCCGGCATGTGGTCGCTCCCGCCGCTGCCCGAGATCGGCCTCGATCGGCTCGTCATGAGCGACGGCCCGATCGGCGTGCGCGGCGAGCAGTGGAGCGCGGTCGATCCCTCGATCGCGCTGCCCAGTCCGACCGCGCTGGCCGCCACCTGGGACGTGGACCTGGTCCGCCGGGTGGGCCGGCTGCTGGCCCAGGAGGCCCGGCTCAAGGGCGTGCACGTGCTCCTCGCCCCCACGATCAACCTGCACCGCTCCCCGCTCGGAGGCCGGCATTTCGAGTGCTTCTCCGAGGACGCGTACCTGACGGGCGAGATCGGCGCCGCGTACGTCGAGGGCGTCCAGGAGGGCGGGGTGGCCACCACCCCGAAGCACTTCGTGGCCAACGACTTCGAGACCGACCGCTTCACCGCGGACGTCCGGGTGAGCGAGAAGGCGCTGCGCGAGGTCTATCTGCGGCCGTTCGAGCGGGTGGTGCGGGCCGGGGCGTGGGGCCTCATGACCGCCTGCAACTCGGTCAACGGCACGACCATGACCGAGCACGCCGAGCTGGTGAACGGGGTGCTGAAGGGCGAGTGGGGGTTCGACGGGTTCGTGGTGTCGGACTGGACGGCGGTGCGGACGACCGAGGCCGCGGCGCTGGGCGGCACCGACGTGGCGATGCCGGGCCCGCACGGGCCGTGGGGAGAGAGGCTGGAGGCCGCCGTGCGGGAGGGGCGGGTGCCCGAGCCGGTCGTGGACGATCGGGTACGCCGCATCCTGCGCCTGGCCCACCGCGTCGGAGCCCTGCACGGCTCGAAGCCGCCTCCCGCCGAGGAGCGAGCCGCCACCGACGCCGCGGAAACGCCGGCCGCCGATGAGCGACCCGCCGTCGACGGGGTGGCGCTGGCGCGTGAGGTGGCCACGCGCGGCTTCACGCTGCTCACCAACGACGGCATCCTGCCGTTCCGGCAGGTCAGGACCATCGCCCTGATCGGGGCGGCCGCCGCGGAGGCGCGCGTCATGGGCGGCGGGAGCGCGCAGGTCTTCCCGGGCCGGATCGTCTCGCCGCTGCAGGGGCTCGGCGAGCGGGCCGAGGTCCGGTACGCGCTCGGCACCGGCCCCCGGATCCGCCTGTCCCCGCTCCCCGGCCCGGCCATGGCCGCCTTCCTGGACGCCGATGGCGCGGTGCTGTCGGAGCAGCCGCTGGCCACGGCCGAGGCACGGTGGATCGGCCAGTTGCCGCCGGGCGTGGACGGCGACCGGCTGGCGGCGGTCCGGCTGCGTACCACGTACACACCGGATGTTTCGGGCGAGCACCAGCTGTCGGTCGCGGGCGTGGGCGCCTTCACCGTCGCCGTCGACGGCGAGAGCGTCTTCGACGGGAGCATCGGCCCGGCCGGCGACGACCCCGCCATGGCGTTCCTGTCGCCGCCCGAGCGGCGGATCAGCCTGCCCATGGCCGCCGGGCAGGCGTACGAGGTGGTCGTGACGCATCCGGCCGGGGCGTTCGGCGGGATGGCGTTCGTGTCCTTCACGGCCGGCCACGCGAACCCCGGCCCCGGCGAGGACGAGCTCATGGCCGAGGCCGCGCGGGTGGCGGCGGAGTGCGACGTGGCGGTGGTCGTGGCCGCGACCACGCCCGAGGTGGAGAGCGAGGGCTTCGACCGCGCGGACCTCAGGCTGCCGGGGCGGCAGGACGAGCTGATCCACGCGGTGGCCGCGGCCAACCCGCGCACCGTCGTGGTGGTCAACGCGGGTTCGCCGGTCGAGCTGCCGTGGGCGGAGGAGGTGGCGGCCGTGCTGCTCACCTGGTTCCCGGGGCAGGAGGCGGGGGCGGCGCTGGCGGACGTGCTGTTCGGGGACGCCGAGCCGGGCGGGCGGCTGCCCACGACGTGGCCGCGGCGGCTGGCGGACGCTCCTGTGGTCGACGTGACGCCGGTGGACGGTGTGGTGGCCTATGAGGAGGGGACCTCGATCGGCTACCGGGCGTGGGAGCGTACGGGCCGCGCGCCGGCGTTCTGGTTCGGGCACGGGCTGGGCTACACGACCTGGTCGTACGACTCGATCGCGGCCGAGGGCACGAGCGTGACGGTGGCGGTCACCAACACCGGCGACCGCCCGGGCCGCGAGGTCGTGCAGGTGTACGCCGACAGGGCGCTGGCCGGGTTCGACGTGGTCGAGGCGGCGCCCGGGGAGACCGTGATCACGACCGTGTTCCTGCCCGAGCGGGCCTTCCAGGTCTGGGAGGAGGGCGGCTGGCGGACCGTCGAGGGCGTTCACACGGTCGAGGCGGGCCGCCACGCGGCCGATCCGCGCCTGTCCGCGACCGTGAAGATCTAGCCGTGCGCGAAATGGCGGGGTCACGTTTTCCATACCGCACCTGTTGGTTTGTATCCTTCAGAGCATGGCAAAGTCCGAGGATCCAGAGAAGCCGGGGCGCATCAAGCAGCTCCGCATGATCGCGCAGATCATCAAGCAGGCCAACCCCAAGGGGTTGCCCATCGTCTTTCTCTCGGCGGTGGGCACGCTGGCTGTGGTCGTCGTGATCGGCCTGGTCACGGACTACTTGTGGTATTCGGTGTTCATCGGTGTGCTGGCCGCGCTCACGGTTGGTCTGGTGGTCTTCGGGCAGCTCGCCCAGAAGGCCCAATATTCGATCCTGCACGGCCAGACGGGTGCCGCGGCGGCGGTGCTGCAGGGCATGCGCGGCAACTGGCAGGTCACCCCTGCCATCGCGGTCAACCGCGACCAGGACCTCATCCATCTCGTGGTCGGCTATCCGGGCGTCGTGCTGGTGTCCGAGGGGCCGGGCAACCGGGTGGCGAAGATGCTGGCGGCCGAGAAGAAGCGGGTCGCGCGGGTGGTCCTGGGCATCGAGATCTACGACATCCAGTGCGGTGACGGCGAGGGGCAGGTGCCGCTCGGCAAGCTGCAGCGCCACCTGATGAAGCTGCCGCGCAACCTCAAGAAGCCCGCGGTCAACGAGGTGAAGGACCGGCTGCGCTCGCTGCCGAAGAACATGCCGCTGCCCAAGGGCCCCATGCCCAAGGGCGCGCGCATGCCGCGCGGCCCCAAGATGCGCTAGTGCTGTCCTCCTCCGCACGGGCCAACCGCTGGTGGTGGGACGGCAACGCCGACGACTACCAGCTCGAACACGGCGAGTTCCTGCGGGACACCGGGTTCGTGTGGTGTCCCGAGGGAGTCGACGAGGCCGACGCGCACCTCCTCGGCGAGGTGCGCGGACGGCGCGTGCTCGAGATCGGCTGCGGGGCGGCGCAGTGCGCCCGCTGGCTGGTGACGCAGGGCGCGCAGGTGGCCGCCTTCGACGTCTCCCACCGGCAGCTGCGCCACTCCCGGCGCATCGACCTCGACACGGGGCTGCGCGTGCCCGTGGTCCAGGCCGACGCCGAGTCGCTGCCGTTCGCCGCGGCCGCCTTCGACCTGGCCTGCTCGGCGTTCGGCGCGCTGCCGTTCGTGGCCGACCCGCTCGCCGTCTTCCGCGAGGTGCGGCGGGTGCTCAGGCCGGGCGGCCGGTTCGTGTTCTCGGTGAGCCATCCGATCCGGTGGGCGTTCCCGGACGATCCGGGGCCGCGCGGGCTGACGTCCGACCGGTCCTACTTCGACCGTTCCCCTTACGAGGAGCACGACGAACGGGGCACGGTCACGTACGCCGAGCACCACCGCACCATGGGCGACTGGGTGAATCTGCTGGTCGCCTCCGGGCTGACCGTCACGGGGCTGATGGAGCCCGAGTGGCCGGAGGGGCACGAGCGGGTGTGGGGCGGCTGGAGCCCGCTGCGCGGCCGTCACCTCCCGGGCACGGCCATTTTCAGCTGCGCGCGTACCTAGCGGCCATGGCGTGGAAGACCTCCTTGGGCTCCCAGCGCCGCTCGTCGAGCATCCTGACCACGCCGTAGGAGCCCAGGTCGGCCTCGCCGGGCCGGTTGAAGGCGGCGAACGTGAACCACAGCGCGGTCTCCACCCCCTCCTCCTCGAAGACGTCCATCAGCTCGGTGAAGTAACGCACCTGCTCGCCCTCGTCGCGCACCGCGCCGTCGGGCACCACCCAGGCCGAGCCGCCCTGTTCGCCCGCGCCGCGGTACGCGCAGGTGCCGAACTCCGTCACGGCGACCGGTTTGCCGTGCTTGAACTGGGCGCGTAGCTCGTCCGCGAAGTCCTGGGCGTTGTAGGCGGCGCGGTAGGCGTCCACGCCCGCCACGTCGAACGGGGCCCAGTCGACCGGCTCCCACGGCGCCGAGGCGTAGCTCAGCCGGCCGCCGAACAGCGGCCGCACGGTCTCGGCCACCTTCGCCAGGTAGGCGTTGAAGCGCGGCATGACCTGCATGAGGGACGTCCACCACTCCATGTCGCCGGCCATCATGGCGCCGAGCCGGTCGCCGTACCCGTCGCCGTCGATGAAGCCGTGGCCGAAGGCGGTGATCTCGCAGCCGGTGACCAGCACGACCTCGGCCCCGTCGCGGCGCACCGACTCGGCGCGCCGGGCCGCGTCCGCGAAGACCTCCAGCATCGCGTCCTGCGTGAGGTCCACGGGGAACGGGGTGAACCAGATCTCCAGCCCGGCCGCCGCGGCCTCCCTGGCGGCCGCCTCGACGCGCTCGGGGTCGCGGCCGGAGATGCGTACCGACGCGCAGTGCAGGTCTTCCGCGATCGTCCGCATGTCGCGCCGGACGTCCTCGAGGTGGAACGACCTGCGGCTCAGGCTGTCGCCCGGCAGAAACCCGACATCATAGTTGATCCCCTTTTTCATGATTTATCCCCTTTTTTACGTATGTGAGGCCGTGCTCCAGGAGGTCGAAGGCCAGCTCCACGTCACCCGCCAGGCGCCGGCCCGCCTCCTCCAGCGGCTCGCCCGTCGCGATGCGATGGAAGAAGGCCTCCTGGATGGTGGTGACGGCGGCGGTGATCTGCCCGGCCATGAGCCGCGCGGTCAGATCGTCGCCGGGGTAGGCCTCCCCGAGGGCCTCGGCCAGCTCGTAGCGCTCGCTCATGTGCATCGCGTGCAGCGCGCCCATCAGGGCCGGACTCGACCCGATCACCCGCACCCTGGCCAGCAGCGCCTCGACGTCCACCGCTCCCGCGCCTTGGGCGGCCATCGAGCGGTAGTGCTCGCGCAGCGCCTGAAGGGGCGAGCGCTCCTCCCCCCGCCCGGCCACGATCGCCGCCAGGTCCTCCTTGACCCCTTCGGTGACGAGGCAGTCCTTGGTCGGGAAGTAGTTGAACAGCGTCACCTTGGCGACCCCGGCCGCCTCGGCGATCTCGTTGACGGTCACCACGTCGTAGCCGCGCTCGTCGAACAGCCGCAGCGCCGCCTCGGCGATCCGCCGCCGCATCTGCTCCTTCTTCCGCTCCCTCAACCCCATGAGGGCAGCATAAACCGTACCGAGTACATTTTTGAACCCGGTACGGCTTTTTACTCGGCTACATGCGGACGACCATCGTGTTGGAGACGCGGTCGTGCACCCCGCGGTGGTCGCGGTCCCAGATCAGGGCGGGCACGGCCAGGCACAGGAGCGCCGAACGCACCAGCACGGGCAGCCAGCGCGGGTCGCCGCCGTCCAGCGCGGCCACCCGGATGCCCGCCAGCCGGTGGCCGAACGTCTGCCCCATGAACCCGACCAGGATCAGGTATTGAACGGCGAAGACGGCCGCGGGCGCCCACGGCTGCTCGGCCGGGTTGATCCTGAGCAGCAGCTGCACGACGACCCACGTGCAGATCATCCAGTCGATGACCAGCGCGGCGATCCTGCGCCCCCAGCCGGCGATCGACCCGCTGCCCTCCTCGGGCAGCCCCAGGCGCTCCCCCGGGTATCCGAGATCTACCCCGGCGGACCTGACCCCGCCCAGCCAGGTCTGCGTCCACCGAGGCTCCTTGCTGCTCATGCCCTCAACGGTATCCGCCCGGTAGGCCGGTCGGCTTTGTGACCCAACCGCGTCGCAGAACGGCCATCATGTACGCCATGCCACACGGGGATGACCTTGACGCGCGCTTCAACGAGCTGGTCGCGCAGATAGACGAGGAGCAACAGCGCCGGATGCGCGCCGCGGCCGTCAAAGGCGCGAAAGAACAGCGGCGTACCGACCGCTTAGCCAGGCGCGAGAGCAGGTCGGCGCGCTTATCCGGAGAATCCGGGGGATACGGGTCCGAGCCGCGGCGGCGGATCGGGCGGGCCTGGATCGCGATGGCCGTGATCACCTCGCTGATCACGGCCGCGGGTGTGATCGTGACCTTCCGCCCCGACCTGCTCACCTCGGGCGTCGTCGTGGACGACCCGCCGGCGCCGATCGCCGAGCCGGCCGTCGAACCCGCCGCCAATCCGGCGGACGAAGCCGCCGAGGAGCCGACGGAGGGGGCGAGCGAGGAGCCGACGAGCCCGTTCGCCGGATCCCCCGCCGAGAAGTACGCCGAGGGGGCCTCCGGCTTCGCGATGCCGGAGGCGAAGGCGCTGGGCGGGCTGTCGAAGAAGGACGTCGCGAAGGGCCTGAAGCTGACCCGCGAGCTGATGGCGGCGGCCTTCCTCGACAAGAAGGCGGTCCTGGGCGGCAAGCCGTCGGCGTTCACCAAGCTCCTGAGCCCCGACCAGCGTGACTGGTTCCTCCGGGACATGAAGAAGCACAAGGGCTCGGCGGCCTTCGTCATCCAGTTCGCCAAGGGCACGGCCGAGTTCTCCACCGATGTGATCAAGGTGCGCGGCCGCGTCAAGCTGGGCACGTTCAAGGACCGCTGGCGGCGCGGCGTCGAGCTCAAGCTGAACCACATCGTCGTCTACGCCGTGCACCGCCCGGGCCGGCCGGACACCACGATCCGGGTCGTCGCCCATCCCAAGGGCCGCGTGTGGCTGTACCGCGAGGAGGGGCGGCTGGTCGCGTGGCTGCTGCGTTGGGGGGCGAGCAGCACCCCGGCGCGCTGCGACACGCGCGACGGCTTCATCCATCCCGTGTACGAGGATTCACCTCGGGGTACGGTGGCGCCGACCGGCGCGCCCGTGGATCCGTACGAACTGGAAGAGGACGATTCCGAGGGATGCGCCGCTTCGCAGGGCACCTGACCTGCGTAACATGTGCGAAACAATCGAGACACCACACGGAAACGGCCACGCCCTAGCGTCGATATGATGGCCAGTCCCCAGGGAGGTTCGAGAGTGTTCAACTCCGCCGACGACGTCCTGAAGTTCATCAGTGACGAAGGGGTGCAATTCGTCGATGTCAGGTTCACCGACCTGCCGGGGACGACGCACCACTTCACCTTCCCGGTAGAAAACTTCAGCGCGAGCGTCTTCACCGACGGACTCATGTTCGACGGCTCGTCGATCCGCGGTTTCCAGGCGATCCACGAGTCCGACATGCTTCTGCTGCCCGACCCGTCCAGCGCCGTGGTGGATCCGTTCCGCCAGCACAAGACGCTCAACCTGAACTTCTTCGTGCACGACCCGCTGACCGGCGAGGCCTACAGCCGCGACCCGCGTAACGTCGCGCGCAAGGCCGAGGAGTTCCTCCGGGGCACGGGCATCGCCGACACGGTCTACTTCGGCCCTGAGGCCGAGTTCTACATCTTCGACGACGTGCGCTTCGAGACGAAGCAGAACGCCGGCTACTACTACATCGACTCCATCGAGGGCGCCTGGAACACCGGCAAGGCCACCGAGGGCGGCAACCTCGGTTACAAGCCGCGCTACAAGGGCGGCTACTTCCCGGTCCCGCCGATGGACCACTTCACCGACCTGCGCTCCGAGATGGTGCGTAACCTCATCGAGTGCGGCATCGACGTCGAGATGCAGCACCACGAGGTCGGCACGGCGGGCCAGGCGGAGATCGACTTCAAGTTCGGCACGCTGCTCAAGACCGCCGACAACCTGATGCTGTACAAGTACATCATCAAGAGCACGGCGCTCGAGTACGGCCACACGGTCACGTTCATGCCCAAGCCGATCTTCGGTGACAACGGCTCCGGCATGCACTGCCACCAGTCGCTGTGGAAGGACGGCTCGCCGCTCTTCTACGACGAGGTCGGCTACGCGGGCCTGTCCGACACGGCCCGCTACTACATCGGCGGCCTGCTCAAGCACGCGCCGTCGCTGCTGGCCTTCACCAACCCGACGGTCAACTCCTACCACCGTCTGGTCCCCGGCTACGAGGCCCCGGTCAACCTGGTCTACTCCCAGCGCAACCGTTCGGCCTGCGTCCGGATCCCGATCACGGGCTCCAACCCGAAGGCCAAGCGCATCGAGTTCCGGGTGCCCGACCCGTCCTGCAACCCGTACTTCGCCTTCGCGGCGATGCTGATGGCGGGCATCGACGGCATCCGCAACAAGATCGAGCCGCCGGAGCCGGTCGACAAGGACCTCTACGAGCTGCCGCCGGAGGAGGCCCGCAACATCCCGCAGGTGCCCGGCTCGCTCACCGACGTGCTCAACGCGCTGGAGGAGGACCACGACTACCTGCTCGAGGGCGGCGTCTTCACGCCTGACCTGATCGAGACGTGGGTCGCGTACAAGCGGGAGAACGAGGTCGACCCGATCCGCCTGCGCCCGCACCCGCACGAGTTCGAGCTGTACTACGACGTGTAGTCCGGCCCGCACACGGCGAACGGCCCGGGACCGATCACGGTCCCGGGCCGCGTCATGTCACGCCGGGAACTCGAACCGGGGCTCGGACGGGCCGAGGATCGCGGATTCCGGCGTCACGGGCCAGACGGCGGACAGCTCGTCCGTGAGCGTGGCCAGGAGGGAGTCGACGTCCTTCCCGGCCGTGTCGTGCAGCGCCTCGGCGACGATCAGGACGTCGGTGGTCGTGTCGCGGACGGCCGAGAGGCCGCTCTGGCGGTTGGTCCAGCGGCGGGCGTGCGCCCTGCCCTCCGCGTCGGCGAAGATCACCTCGCCGGGCGGCGGGTGCTCGGTCTCGCCGGAGAAGGTCAGGTACGTCTCGTCGCCCGCCGCGTACCTGACCTCCACGTACTGCGAGATCTTGGAGACGTCGAACACTGCCACCGGGATCGCGTACGCGATGGAGACCGCGTTGCAGAGGTCGATCAGCGGGTGCAGGCGCGGCAGCGCGCCTTCCTTCCGGAAGCGGCGCAGCAGGGACTCCGAGGCGCAGCGGTACTGGGTCGGCTTGAGGCCCATCTTCGAGAACGCCCGCCGCCACGCCTGGATCTCCGGCAGCTCGCCCTCCGAGGAGGTCTCGAGCCGCGTCGCGGCGAGCTCGCCGAGTTCGAGGAGCTGGTCGTCGACGGAGACGTCCGCCGAGACGCCCGACGCGACGAGCACGCCGGGAACGAGCTCCGGAAAGTCCCGCCAGATGTCACTCGAATGCTGGAAACGCACAGCCCACCTCGCCATCCCCGGACAAACCACCAGCCGATCACGATACCCGCCTCGTCAGGTCAGGGCGGCCGTGCGGGCGCGCCAGGCCCCCGCCGCGTAGCACAGGCAGGTCAGGGCCGTCAGGACGGCCGCCGCCAGCAGGGGCCGGCCGACCACGCCCATGACCGCCACGCCGAGGGTCGCGCCGGCCTGGCGGAACGCGTTCAGGACGCCGCCCGCCGTGCCCGCCGTCCCCGGCGGAGCGCTGTTGACCATGCCCGCCATCAGCGCGGGCAGCACGAACGACAGCCCGAACCCCATCACCACCAGCCACAACGCCAGCGCGTCCGTGAGGGCGACCCCCGCCAGGCCGGTCGCGAGCAGGGTGAGGCCGCACAGGATCGGCGGGCGCGGGCCGTAGCGGGCCACCAGGCGGCCGGTGAGCAGCGGGTTCACGGTCATGGGGAGGGTGAGCGGCAGGAAGGCCAGCCCGGCGGCCAGCGGGTCCAGGTGGCGGGTGTCCTGCAGCAGGAGCGTGAGGACGAACAGGGCGCCGGAGAAGGCGAAGTTGGCAGGTGCCGCGTAGGGAGCTGACCAGCATCGCCACCGCCCGCGAAAGGAGGCAAGCAGGGGCTTGGCAGCGCGCTGCCGCCGGACTGCGCGCTGGAGCCGGACCTGGCCTGGGGCGCGCTGGTGCGGCTCGGCTTCGAGACGCCCGCGCTGGCGCTTGGGGCTGGTCCGGCTACGCGGCCGCGAGCCTTGACATCCTCCCTCTCGTAAACGAGGGGGATTCCAACCGTTACCGGTTGGCCTTCCTGCTTCACTGCCGGTCGCCCGCCCGAGAGGCTCTCGTTGAGGTCTTACACCAGCTCCACAGGCGTTTCAGCTCTCCGCCAGCCCGGCGGCGAGCATGTTCTTGGCCGCGTTCACGTCCCTGTCGTGGACCGTCCCGCAGGCGCAGGTCCACTCCCGGACGTTGAGCGGCATCTGGTCTTGCAGGGCACCGCACGCAGAGCACAGTTTGCTGGACGGAAACCAGCGGTCCACCGCCACCAGCGTGCGCCCATACCAGGCTGCTTTGTACTCCAGCATCGACCGCAACTCCCGCCAGGACGCATCCGAGATGGCGCGGGCCAGCGGGCGGTTCTTGACCATGTTGCGGACGGTCAGGTCTTCCACGGCGATCACTTGGTTCTCGCGAACAAGCCGTGTGGTGACCTTGTGCAGGTGGTCGCGTCTGCGGTCGGCGATACGGGCGTACACCCGAGCTACCCTGAGCCGGGCCTTGGCCCGGTTGTTCGAGCCCTTCTCCTTGCGAGCGAGCGCCCGCTGGGCTTTGGCCAGCTTGCGCCGATCGCGGCGCTCGTGCTCGGGATTGACGATCTTCTCGCCGGTGGAGAGCGTGGCCAGGGCGGTGATGCCCGCGTCCACGCCTACGTTCTGCTCGACCGGTGCCAGCGGCGCGATCTTCTCCTCGACCAGGATGGAGGCGAACCACCGCCCGGCCGCGTCCTTGGACACGGTCACTGTGGAGGGCTCCGCGCCCGGGGGAAGGGGACGCGACCACACGATCGCCAGCGGCGCGTCCATCTTCGCCAGGGTCAACTGTCCGTCGCGCCAGCGGAACGCCGAGCGGGTGTACTCCGCCGACAGCCGCGACTTCTTGCGCGACTTGAACGTGGGGTACTTGGCGCGTTTGGCGAAGAAGTTCGCAAACGCCGCCTGCAGATGCCGCAGCGCCTGCTGCAACGGCACCGACGACACCTCGGACAGGAAGTCGTACTCGCCACCGCGCTTCCACGCCGTCAGTGCGGCCGACGACTCCACGTAGGAGACGCGACGCCCTTCCAGCACGTAAGCGCGGGTGCGCTCTTCCAGCGCCTTGTTGTAGACCAAGCGCACGCAGCCGAACGTCCGGGCAAGCTCTTCGGCCTGCTGGGGAGTCGGGTGGAAGCGGTACTTGTAGGCCCGCTTCACGGTCTGCGCCACGCCTCACATTCTACCGCGCGATCAGGTAAGCCTCGTGCAGATGTTCGATACGGTGGTCCCATGGCGGCCAATCGCCCAAGCCTGCCCTGCTCCGCATGAGTCCAATTCCTCCCCACCTGAAGGCGTGGTCTCCTTGGAGGTACCCGATGAGCGCTCCTACGGGCGCTTGATGTGGTACGCCACGTGCGGGAACAGGGGGTGGTCCGGCGCCAGCCGCGAGTGGCCGAAATCGGTCAGGTGGGTCATGCCCAGGCGCTTCATCACGGCCTGGGAGCGGGTGTTGCTCTTGGCCGTCATGGAGACGATCTCGTCCAGCCCGGCCTGCTCGAACGCGTGCCCGAGCACCTCCCTGGCCGCCTCGGTGGCGTACCCGTGGCCCCAGGCGGGGCGTGCCAGCCGCCATCCGATCTCCCACGCGGGCAGGAACGGCGCGTCGAACGTCTGCCAGATCAGGCCGGCGAAGCCGATGAACTCGCCGCTCCCGCGCACCTCCAGCGCCCACAGCCCGTAGCCGTGCTTGTCGAACTCCTCCTCGATCCTGTCGACGAAGTGGTCGCTCTCCGGGCGGGTGAGCGGGGCGGGGAAGTGCTCCATCACCTCGAGGTCGGCGTTCATCGCGGCGAATGGTTCCCGGTCTTCTTCGCGCCATCTGCGCATGATCAAACGCTGCGTCTCCATCCCACCCACGATAGGCCCGCCGCGCCTTTCCCACCGACGTCCCTTCTGTCTTCGGTCCGAGGGGGGACGGTCGTGGCGGTGTGTGGGTCTACAGGACGCGGCTGAGGAAGGCCTTGGTGCGGGGGCTGGTGGGGTTGTCGAGGACCTCCTTCGGCGTGCCCGACTCGACCACGACGCCGCCGTCCATGAACACCACCCGATCGGCCACCTCCCGCGCGAACCCGATCTCGTGGGTCACCACGATCATGGTCAGCCCGTCCTCCGCGAGGCTCTTCATGGTGGCCAGCACCTCACCCACCAGCTCAGGGTCCAGCGCGCTGGTCGGCTCGTCGAACAGCATCAGCTTGGGCCGCATCGCCAGCGCCCTGGCGATCGCCACCCGCTGCTGCTGCCCGCCGGACAGCTGCCTGGGATAGCTGCCCGCCTTGTCCTCCAGCCCCACGCGGCGCAGCAGGCCGAACGCCCGTTCCCTGGCCTGCTCGCGAGACTCGCGGCGGACGCCGACCGGCGCCTCCATGACGTTCTGCAACACCGTGAAGTGCGGGAACAGGTTGAACTGCTGGAAGACCATGCCGATCTCCCGCCGCTGGCGGGTGATCTCGCGCTTGCGCAGGTGCCGCACCTTGCCGCCGGACGCCTGGAACCCGATCAGCTCCCCGTCCACGAAGATGGAGCCGCCGTCGATGGTCTCCAGGTGGTTCACGCAGCGCAGGAACGTCGACTTGCCCGACCCGGAGGGGCCGAGGATCACCACGACCTCCCCCGCCTGGACGTCCAGGTCGATCCCCTTGAGGACCTCGAGGTGGCCGAAGTGCTTGCGTACGGCGTGGGCGTGGACCATGGGGACGGTCATGACGTCACCTCCGAGGGACGGCGCCGGCGGAAGGTCAGGAAGGCCCAGAAGCTCTGCGGCGCGTGCCTGGTGGCCCCGCGGGCGTAGTGCCGCTCGATGAACGACTGGCCGACGTACAGGATCGAGGTGATGACCAGGTACCAGACGCAGGCGACGATCAGCAGCGGGATGGTCTGGAAGGTGCGGTTGTAGATCGACTGCACCGTGTACAGCAGGTCGGCCAGGGCGATGACGCTCACCAGCGACGTGGCCTTCAGCATGCTGATCACCTGGCTGCCGGTGGGCGGGATGATGAACCGCATGGCCTGCGGCAGCACGATCCTGCGGAAGGTGCGCGCGTCGCTCATGCCGAGCGCCGAGGCGGCCTCGGTCTGCCCGGGGTCCACCGACATGAGGCCGCCGCGGATGATCTCCGCCATGTACGCGCCCTCGTTCAGCCCGAGCCCGAGGATGGCCGCGAGCAGCGGGGTGATGACCAGGTTCGTGTCGGCGCTGATGAACTCCGGCCCGAACGGGACGCCGAGGGAGATCTTGGGCAGCAGGTACGACAGGTTGTACCAGAGCACGAGCTGCACCAGCACCGGCGTGCCGCGGAAGAACCACACGTAGAGCCCGCAGGCCGCCCGCGCGACGGGGTTCTCGGAGAGCCGGCCGATGGCCAGCAGCACCCCGAGCACCACGCCCACGAACATCGCGATCACGGTGAGCAGCAGCGTGGTGAAGACGCCCTGGCCGATGACCTGCGCGTTGACGTACTTGAAGACCACGTCCCACTGGAAGTTGGGGTTGGTGACCAGCAGGCTCACGAGCTGGGCGGCCAGCACCAGCAGGATGATCGAGGCCACCCAGCGCAGCGGATGGCGCGTGCGGGACGCGCCCGCGACGTCGACGTCCGGCAGTCCGCTCATGACCCCGCCAGGTTGACGCCGGCCTTGTCCAGCTTGTTGTCGGAGGTGCCCCACTTGTCCATGATCTTGGCGTAGGCGCCGTTGTCGATCAGCTTCTGGATGCCGTCCTTGACCACGTCACGCAGCGGCGAGTCCTTGCCGACGACGGCCCCCTGGAAGAGGTCGTCGAAGCCGTTGCTCTGCCCCTTGCCCGCCAGCTCCAGCTTGCCGCCGGACTGCGACACGAAGTACGTGAGCGGCGCCTGCGAGGAGAAGAACGCGTCGGCCCGGCCCGAGCTGACCGCCAGCACCGAGGTGGGCTGGTCCTTGTACGACTGTACGGTGATCTTCGGCTTGCCGTCCTTGGCGCAGGTCTCGGACTGGTTCTTGATCACGGCTTCGGCGGAGCCGCCGGCCATGACCGAGATCTTCAGCCCGCACGTGTCGGCCACCGAGTTGATCTTCTTGGGGTTCCCCTTCGGCACGGCGAAGACCACGAACTCCTTGACCCAGTCCACGAAGTCGTTGGACTTCTGCCGGTCGGGGAAGTCGCCCACCGGGCCGATGGCCAGGTCGTAGCGGCCCGACGCGATACCGGTGAGCTGGCTGGGCAGGCCGTCCACGGTGACGTGCTCGATCTTGACGCCGAGCAGCTGGCCGAGGGCCTCCGACAGGTCGGCCGCGGCGCCGGTCATGGACTTGCCGTCCGCGCCGGCGATCTCGTACGGCGGGAACGAGCCGTTGTTCACCGAGACCAGCTTGCCGGCGGTCTTCACCTTGTCGGGCAGCCGGTCGTACAGGGCCTGGTCCTTGCCCTGGGCGGCCACGGTGCCGGAGGGGGCGGACTGGGAGCTCAGCGCGCCCTGGGCCTCCTCCGGGTTGGCACCGCAGCCGGCCAGCAGGAGGGCGGCGCCGAGCAGGGCAGCCGTCGCGTACTTAGACATGTCGCTCCAATCGGGGGTCGACGGCGAAGCGCCGGTTCTCGAGGACGGGGAGGCTGAGGCGGGCTCGCTCGAGCTCTTCCATGGAGGCGTCGGCCCAGAGCAGGCCCGGCGCGTCGCCGAGGCGGGCCCGGGTGATGCCGAGCGGGTCGACGACCATGCTGGCGCCGATGTTGCGGCGGCCGCACTCGCCGGAGGCGGCCAGGTACACGGTGTTCTCCAGGGCGCGGGCGGTCACCATGACCTCCCAGTGCCATTCCTTGGCCGGGCCGCGCACCCACGCGGTGGGCAGCGCGATCACCTGGGCGCCCTGGTCGGCCAGGAGCCTGGCCAGCTCGGGGAAGCGCACGTCGTAGCAGGTCATCATGCCGACCTTCCAGCCGGCCACGTCGATCACCACGGGCGCGTTCGTGCCGGGCACGACGTTGTCGGACTCGCGCCGGCCGAAGGCGTCGTACAGGTGCAGCTTGGTGTACGTCCCGACGATCTCGCCGTCCCTGGCGGCCACCAGGACGTTGAACACGCGGCCGTCGCCCGACGGGGTGTGCACGCCGACGATCACGGTGGTGGACGAGCCGCGCGTGCGCTCGACCAGCCCGCTGACGAACGGCCCGTCCAGCGGCTGGGCGGCCTCGCGGATGCGCGTCGGCTCGTCGACGAACAGGGCCATCGCGCCCTCGGGCAGGACCAGCAGGTCGGCGCCGCCCTCGGTGGCCCGGTCGATCAGGTCCTGGCAGGTCTTGAGGTTGTCCGTCCAGTCCTCCGAGGACGCGAACTGTCCAACGGCGATTCTCATATGTCGAAGACCTCCTCGGGTCGGATGCGGCGGTTCGAGATGCCCTGGGCGTGCAGTTCCTCGCAGAAGGCGGCGATCATGGCGGCGTTGGGCCCGACGCCGTAGGGCATCCAGTCGGGGCCGAAGGTCCGCGCCGTCTCCGTCAGGTCGGCGAGCAGCCAGGGCGTGGTGTCGGTGAGCAGCCGCCGCCGGGCCAGCCAGTGCCGCTTGGAGCGTTCGAGCAGGTCCTGAACGGCCCGCGGCAGCCCCGGGTCGCGCTCGACGGCCTCGCGCTTCAGCGTGACGAGGTGGATGCCGGGCACGAAGCCGGTCTCCCGGTAGTAGGCCAGCTCGGCGGCGCGGTGGTCGGCGAGCAGGTGGCGGAAGCGGCTGTCCGGGGTGAAGAACTCGTCGGGCATGAACGGGGTCATGATCGCGTCATAACGGCCCTCGGCGAGCCCTTCGGCGAGGCCGTCGCCGGTCAGCGAGACGTTGTCGGGGAACGGTACGGGGCCGACGCGGTCCTTGCCGGTCTCCCCGGCGACCAGCGGGCCGACCGTCCACTCGATGCCCCTGATGTCCACGCCGGCGGCCCTGAGCAGGGCGCGCGTCCAGGTGTTGCCGGAGTCCGGCCAGCCGGTCAGGCCGATGCGGGCGCCCTTGAGCTCCTCCAGCGACGTCAGCTCGCTGTCACGGCGGACCAGGACGCACCGGTGCCGGAAGCCCCGCATCACGAACACCGGCAGGCCCACCAGGCGGTAGTCGCCCGCGGCGCGGCCGAGCACGTATCTGCTGAAGGACGTCTCACCGCCGTCCAGGCCCGGCTCGCTCAGGACGTCCGGGGTGACGGCGCGGGACTCGAGCTCCAGCTCGAACCCCTCGGGCCGCACCTCCCCCGTCGCCACCGGTACGAGATGGTCCCAATCCCGCAGACCCAACCGAATATGCACAAACACCCCAAAGTTCCCTTGCTTTGAATTGCTGGAAACCTTATGTTCAGGCAACGCCCCACACAAGAAGATCTTTGTTGCTGAACAAAGATTTACAGGAGGTCATGTGGAATCCGCCTGGCTGGCGCAGCGCATCGGCGAGCCGACCGCACGCGGGATCGCCGCCGCCCTGACCGACCTGATCAGGCAGGGCACGGTCACCGCGCAGACGCGCCTGCCGACCGTGCGCAGCCTGGCCAGGGAGCTGGGCGTCAGCTCGGGGACCGTCGCGGAGGCCTGGTCGGAGCTGCGGCGGCACGGGGTGATCCACACCGATCGCCGCCGCGGCACGGTGGTGCTCGGGCCGCCCGACGTGCCCCGTCCCATCCGTTACGAGCGCATCGGCCACTGGGGCGACCGGCTGGCGATCGACCTGGCCATCGCCTCCCCCGACCCGGCGCTGCTGCCGCCGCTGGAGGCCGCGCTGATCGCCGCGGCCGGCGCGGAGGGGCTCAACGACTACGCCCGCGAGACGATCACGCCGCGGCTGCGCGCCGCCGTGGAGCCGGACTGGCCGTTCCCCGCGCAGGGCTGGCTCGCGGTCGGCGGCGGGTACGAGGGGGTGCAGCTGCTCTGCCAGACGACCGCGCTGCCCGGCGACCGGATCGCGATCGAGGAGCCGACCGCCGCCCGGCTGCTGGACATCCTGGAGACGATCGGCGTCCAGATCGTGCCGGTGGCCTGCGACGAGCAGGGGCCCATCCCCGAGTCGCTGGCCAAGGCGCTGCGGGCCAGGCCGGTGGCGTTCGTGTACCAGCCGCGCGGCCAGTCGCCCTGCGGCCACGCCGTGACCGCCGAGCGTTCGGCCGAGCTGGCCGCGCTGCTGGAGCCGACCTCGACGCTCATCGTGGAGGACGACGGGATCGGCGAGCTGTCGGTCTCGCCGATGGTGAGCATGGGGACGCGCTTCCCCGACCGCACGGTGCTGGTGCGCTCGTACTCCAAGTCGCACGGCCCCGACCTGCGCATCGCGATCATCGGCGGGGCGGCGGACGCGGTCGAACGGGTGCGCGTGCTGCGGAGCTTCGGCATCGGCTGGACCAGCAGGATCCTGCAGGACACGCTGGCCCACCTGCTCGGGGACGAGGAGGTGCGCGAGCGCGTGGCGCACGCCCGCACGGTCTACGCCGGGCGGCGGGCGCGGCTGAAGTCGGAGCTGGCCGAGCGCGGCGTGCCCACCGGCGGCGGCGACGGGCTGGTCCTGTGGGTGCCGGTGCGCGAGGAGTCGGCGGCGCTGGTCACCCTGGCCGCACACGGCATCTCCGTGGCGGCCGGCAGCCGGTACGTGATCGGCCCCGCGACCACGCACCACCTGCGCCTGGCCACGGCCCGGCTCACCGACGACCCCGGCGAGCTGGCGGCCCTGGCCGACGTGATCACCCTGGCGGCCAGGGGCGGGCTCAGCGGCGGCTCTTGATCCCGGTCAGGCGGCGCAGCACGTCCCACCAGAACGACGCCCCGAACAGCAGCGCCACGTACGTCAGCAGGAAGCCGGGCCAGTGGCTGGGCGTGGTGATCCGCTGCCACCACAGGCCGCCGTTCCAGTGCACGGACGGGTCGCCCTCCGCCGGGATCGACACGCTGACCAGCGCATGGTCGAGCATCTTGACCAGCGCGGGCTGGCTGAGCGTCTCGGTGACGCACGGCACCGGGTCGCCGCCCGTACAGCGTGCCTTGAGCTCGTTGTACGCGTCCGTCCCCGACCCCGCCACGGCCGTCACCGAGGCGCGGAAGGCGTTGTCGCGCAACAGCGTCTTGGCGTACTCCAGCCCGTCCATCGTGAACACCAGCGTCACGACCACGCCGAGCACGGCCACGACCCACTTGACGTAGCGCTTGTAGAGCATGGACAGCCGCTGCATCTCGCCGTCGAACCAGCTCTCCACCCCCTGCCGGAACCGGTCGAGGTCGCGCTGCGCGGTCTCCCACACACCTTTGAGGTGGCCGTAGAGCGGGCTGCGCATGGCCTTGAGCTTCTCCAGGAACCCCTCGACCCCGTCCGGGTCCCCCGCGGCCAGCTCCATCATGGCCACCGCGAAGCGCGCCGGCGGGATGTTGGAGATGCTGGTACGGCCCTTCTTCGGATGGTCGATCTCCTGGACCCGCTGGTAGAGCAGGTTGACCATGGCGTCCTCGGCCTTGGTCTCCTGCGCCGGCAGCTCCCCCGGCTCGGGGGGCGAGGGCTGGTCGCTGTGTTTGGGACGGGGGTCGCGCACGAAGGGCAGCGCCGCGAAGACGTCACGCACCTTGGCGGGCAGCCACGACCTGCCCTGCGCGTCGGAACCGTCCATGGTGTCCCTGAGGTAGGCCCACAGGAACTTGCTGCGGATGGCGAGCATCCGCACGAACGCCTCGTTGAGCCCGCTCACCAGCAGCGACAGCAGCAGGAACGACACCGCCAGGCCCAGGGCCAAATCCACGTAAACGGATAACACGCGGGCTTTGATACACCCGTACGCGCCGCCGATCAAGCCCCGTAGAAAACTCGGTCCATCACGTGTCGTGCGCGGCGGGTCACGCGGCGGTAGTCGTCGAGGAAGTCCTCCGAGCCGTCCGGCGGGTAGCCGAGCGTCTGGGCGATCAGCTTCCGCTCGCCCGAGTCGCGCGGGACGCTGTCGCCCGGGCGGCCCTTGACCAGCATGATCGCGTCGCGGATGCGGGAGGCGAAGCGCCACGCCTCGGCCAGCACGGCCTCGTCAGCCGGGGCGAGCAGGCCCTCGGCCACGGCCGCGCGCAGGGCGTCGAGCGTGCGGGTGGTGCGCAGCGACCCCAGCGTGCCCGCGTACCGCAGTTGCAGGAGCTGAGCCACCCACTCCACGTCGGACAGCCCGCCGGGGCCCAGCTTGGTGTGCAGGCCGGGGTCGGCGCCGCGCGGCAGGCGCTCGGCCTCCATGCGGGCCTTGAGCCGCCTGATCTCCCTGACCGCGTCGTCGTGCAGGCCGCCCTTCGGGTAGCGCAGCTCGTCGACCATCGAGGTGAACTCCCGCCCCAGCTCCGCGTCGCCCGCCGAGAACCTGGCCCGCAGCAGCGCCTGCGACTCCCACGGCGACGACCAGCGCGCGTAATAGGCGCGGTAGGAGGCCATCGTCCGCACCAGGGGCCCCTGACGCCCCTCGGGACGCAGGTCGGGGTCGATGATCAGGGGCGGGTCGGGGGCGGGCAGCGAGAGCAGCCGGCGCACCTCGTTGGCCACGGCGAAGGCGGCGTCGGTGGCCTCGCGCTCCGCCACGCCCGGCAGCGGCGAGTGCACGAACATGACGTCGGCGTCGCTCGCGTAGGAGCTCTCCATGCCGCCGAGCCGGCCCATCGCGATGATGGCGAACCTCGTGACGCGGGGGACCTTGGCGAGGGCGACGTCGAGGGTGGCCTGGAGGGTCACGTCGGTCAGGGACGACAGGGCGCCGCCGACCGTCTCGATGTCGATGAGCCGGAAGATGTCGGCCACGGCCGTCCGGAACAGCTCTTTTCTCCGCAGCGCCCGCACGGCCGCGACGGCCGGCTCGGGGTCGCCCTGGTGCCTGGAGACCGCCGCCGAGGCCTCGCCGGCCAGCGACTCCCGGGAGCGTACGGCGAGCTCGTCGTCCGAGCCCAGCATCGCGACCGCCTCGGGCGCGTTCATGATCAGGCCGGTCGCGTAGCGGCTCGTGCCGAGCACGCGCGACATCCTGGAGGCCACCGCGGTCTCGTCGCGCAGCAGCCGCAGATACCAGGGAGTGCTGCCCAGCTTGTCGCTGACCTGCCGGAACCCGAGCAGCGCCGCGTCCGGGTCGGGCGTGTCGGCGAACCACCCCAGCATGACGGGCAGCAGCGTGCGCTGGATGGCCGCCCGCCTGGACACGCCCGCGCTGAGGGCGGCGATGTGGTGCAGCGCGCCGGTGGGATCGACGTAGCCGAGCGCTTCGAGCCTGGCCTTGGCCGCCGTGGTCGACAGCCGCGCCTCCGACTCCTGCAGCCGCGACACCGCCTGGAGCAGCGGCCGGTAGAACAGCTTCTCGTGCAGCCGCCGCGCCTCCATGGCGTGCCGCCGCCACCGCGCCGTGAACTCCCCCACCGGGTCGGTCTGCATGCCGAGCGCGCGGCCCAGCCTGCGCAGGTCGGACTCGTCCGTGGGCACGATGTGGGTGCGCCGCAGCCGGTGGAGCTGCAGGAGGTGCTCGATCTGGCGCAGGTACGAGTACGCCTCCGCCAGCCCGCGCGAGTCGTCGCGGCCGACGTAGCCGCCCCGGGACAGCGCCGCCAGCGCGGGCAGCGTGGCCCTGCGGCGCAGCAGCGGATCGAGCCTGCCGTGGACGAGCTGGAGCAGCTGCACCGCGAACTCGATGTCGCGCAGCCCGCCCGGCCCCAGCTTGAGCTGGCGGTCGCCCTCGGCGCGCACGTGGGCCTCGACCCGGCGCCGCATGGCCTGCACGTCCTCGACGAAGTGCTCGCGCGTGGCCGCCGTCCACACGAGGTCGTTGACCGCCTCGACGTAGGCCGAGCCGAGCTCCATGTCGCCCGCGACCGGCCGGGCCTTGAGCAGCGCCTGGAACTCCCACGTCTTGGCCCAGCGCCGGTAGTAGGCCAGGTGGCTGCCGAGCGTGCGCACCAGCGGGCCCGACCTGCCCTCCGGCCGCAGGCCCGCGTCCACCTCCCACAGGGAGCCCTCGGACGTGGTGGCGGAGCAGGCCCGCATCATGGCCTGGGCCAGCCGGGTCGCGGTGCGCAGTGCCTTGGTCTCGTCGGCGCCCTCGCGCGGCTCGGCCACGAAGATCACGTCGACGTCGCTGATGTAGTTGAGCTCCCTGGCGCCGCACTTGCCCATGCCGATGACCGCCAGGCGTACCTCGCCGTCGTCGACCTCGGCCCGGGCGATGGCCAGCGCGGCCTCCAGCGCGGCGCCCGCGAGTTCGGACAGCTCCGCCATGACCTCGGCCAGCGTGGCCTCTCCGGTGAGGTCGCGGGCGGCCAGGTGCAGCAGCCGGCCCCGGTAGGCCACGCGCAGCGCCTCCAGCGGGCGCTCGGCGGTGGCGGCCTCCCCCGGCCGCGCGCCGACCGCCTTGAGCAGCTCAGCCCGCGCGTCGCCCGGCAGCGGCGCGGCCAGGAGCGCGACCTGGCCGGGGTGGCGCACCAGATGGTCGCCGAGCGCGGCGCTGACGCCCAGGACGGCCAGCAGCCTCGTACGCAGCCCCTCGTCGCGGCGCAGGACGTCGAGCACGGCGGGATCGCGCTCGGCCAGGCGGGTCAGCGAGACCAGCGCCTCGTCGGGGTCGGCCACGTCCACCAGGAACTCCAGGAGGTCGTCCACTTCTGCTCCGGCCTGCCGGACGAGCTGGGCGGCCCTGGCGCCGTCGGCGAAGCCGAGCCTCGCCAGCCGCGCGGCGGTGGATTCGATCCTGGGCACCCCTCCATCTTGACAGGACTTCGGCCGTAGCATAGAAACGCAACGTTGCGTTGCATTTTGGGAGGCGATCGGCGATGGTTCCCTCTGCCGTCACGTGGGGCCTGCTGGCCGCGTGGGCGGTGCACGACGTGGAGGAGCTGGCGACCATGGCGGGCTGGACGCGTTCGGCCCGGCCCCGGCTGGAGGAGCGGCTGCCGTGGGTGCCGTGGGAGCGGCTGGAGGTCTCGCAGCGGCACGTGAACGTGGCCATCGGCCTCATGGGCGGGGTGATGGCGGGGGCCTCGGCGCTGGGGGCGCGTACGGGCGGGCGGAGCCCGGCGTTCCAGGCGGCGCTGCTGGGGTTCGGGGCGCACGGGGTGATGCACCTGGCGCAGGCTGCGGTGACGCGGGGGTACACGCCGGGGGCGGTGACCGCGCCCGTGGTGGTCATCCCGTTCTCGGTGTGGGCCTGGCGGCGGCTGCGGGCCGAAGGGGTGCCGGTACGGACGGGGGCGTCGGGCTGGGCGGGCCTGGCCGCGCTCCCCGTCGTGCTGGCCGGCGTGCACGCCGCGGCCCACGCCCTGACCCGGCCCCGCCCGGATGGGGCCGTCTGCTCGGACACGGCCGGGGCCGGGCGGACGCGGTGGTTCAGGCGCGGCCGCCGGTCCTGACCACCTCCGCGAACGCCTCCGCCACCGGCCGCCAGGTGGCCACGAGCGCGCTCTCGGCGGTCTTGACCGCGGCGTTGAGCTCCTCGGCCGCGTCCAGCCCCGACCCGTCGGTCCAGGACATGAAGATCTCCGGCGTGGCCTCGGGGTGGAACTGGATCGCCCACGCGGCCTCCCCCAGCCGGTAGGCCTGGTTCGGGTACTGCGCCCCGGCCATCAGCGGCACCGCGCCGTCGGGCAGCCGCGTCATCACGTCCTGGTGGTACTGGACGGCCACCGCCGTCCCGACCCCGGCCAGCAGCCGGTCATCGGCGGCCGCGGGCAGCGCGACCACCTCGCAGGCGCCCACTTCGAGCCCGTTCGTCCCCCGCTCGACGGTGCCGCCGCAGGCCAGGGTCAATAACTGCGCCCCCAGGCAGATGGCCAGCGTGGGCGTGCCCTCCTCCACGGCCCGGCGCAGCAGGTCGCGGGTGGCGGGCTGCCAGGGACTCCGCTCGTCCTCCCAGGCGGCCGCCGCGCCGCCGAGCACGATCAACCCGTCCGCCGGGCGCGCGGGGATCTCCTCGCCGAGGTACGGCCGGACGACGTCACAGGGCAGCCCCAGCCAGTCACCGAGGTATCCGAGCCCGGCCTCGTCCTCGTGCTGAACAACGGTGATACGCATATCAGGGCATTATCCGGAATATCACTACAATTCCCCACACCGCCCCCCTGCCCGCCCGATCACCCGGATGCCTAAGCTCCGACCATGAGCTTCGAGTTGGACGACGTCGGCGGTCTGCGGATCGCCAGGTTCGGCACGGGACCGCGCACGATCATCGCGGTCCACGGGATCACGGCCTCCCTGATGGCCTGGGGCGCGGTGGCGCGGCGGCTGCCCGGGGAGTGGTCGATGGTCGCCATGGACCTGCGCGGTCGCGGGCACAGCGCCTCGCTGCCCGGGCCGTACGGGCTGCCGAGGCACGCCGAGGACGTGCTGCGCGTCGCCGACCACGTGGGGGCGGGCCCGGACGCGGTGCTGACGGGGCACTCGATGGGCGCGTACGTGG
Source organism: Nonomuraea sp. NPDC003201 (assembly GCF_053590415.1). Taxonomy (NCBI): domain Bacteria; kingdom Bacillati; phylum Actinomycetota; class Actinomycetes; order Streptosporangiales; family Streptosporangiaceae; genus Nonomuraea; species Nonomuraea sp. NPDC003201. Next base: position 6,055 of record NZ_JBSFTC010000043.1, on the reverse strand, counting down.
CCGCCCTGGCCGCCGCGGAGCGGGACTTCGCGCGGGTCGTGCTGGTGGACGGCGGCCTGCCCTTCCCCCCGCTGCCCGAGGGGGTGGACGCCGACGAGGCGATGGAGGCCACGCTCGGTCCGGCGCTCGCCCGGCTGCGCCAGACGTTCCCCACCGCGGACGCCTACGTCGACTTCTTCAAGGCGCATCCGGCCTTCGCCGGCCACTGGAACACCGACGTGGAGGCGTACGTCCGCTATGACCTGACGGGCCCGGACGGGGCGCTCCGGTCGCGGGTGGCCCCGGAGGCGGTGCTGCAGGACGGACGCTGGCTGCGCCTGGAGTCGGAGGCCATCGCCACCGCCCTGACCGCCATCACGTCACCGCTGTCCCTGCTCAGGGCGCCGCGCGGCCTGCTCAACCAGGACGTCGGCATGCTGCCCGACGAACTGGCCCGCCCCTGGTCCGCCCGCCTCCCGGGGCTGCGGGACGAGGTGATCCCGGACTGCAACCACTACACGATCCTGTTCGACGACCGCTGCGTCTCGTCCGTCGTCACCCACCTCACCGGCTCCTCCTGACAAGGCGCCGGCCGTGGACGCGGAACGGCCCCCGAGCGGTGCTCAGGGGCCGTTCTCCGAGTTCGCCGGGACCGCAGGTCAGCGTGGAGCGATCCAGGTGGCGCGGGCGGCGGCGACCAGCGTGCCGTCCGCCTCGTAGATGGCGCTCTGGCCGTACATCTTGCGGCCCTCGCGGCCGGTCGGGCGGGCCACGACGGAGTAGCGGCCGCCGGGGTGGACCGGGCGGTGGATCTGCACGGCCAGGCGGCCGAGCAGCGCGCTCTCGCCCGGGCCGAAGTGGGCCCAGCCGGTGATGCAGTCGAGCACGGCGCCCACGATCGAGGCGGGCACGCCGTCCTCGCCCGTCACCGTGAACGGCACCCGCCAGCCGGCCGCCACCAGGTCCGTGCCCTCCACCGGGCCGGGGAAGATGCGCAGGCCGTCACCGGGCTCGCGCAGCCCGCAGGCGAAGCACTCGGCGAACGGGTGCGCCTTCAGGCCCACGAACCCCGCCTCGGCGCGGGCCGCGTCGTTGAACGGCACGAACCCCGGGCCCTCCAGGTCCTCGGCCACGGGGATGGCCTCGACCAGCAGCTTGTCGCCGTCATAGAGGGAGACGGAGTTGGCGACGTGCTCCAGGCGCAACTCGGTTCGCAAAGGGGTCGGCGCATGCAACGTGACCTCGACCGCTGATCGGCCCCCGTTCAGCGCCTCCGCCATGGTGCCCGCGATCCAGCCGCCGTTGGCGACTCCCGCCGGGCCCCGGAAGCGCTCCGGAACCGTCAGCACTGTCTGCAGGGCAGACGTCGTCATGCCACACCCTCCAATATCGCCACATACGGCGACAAGTCCAGAAATGTCAATAGAAGCAGGCCGATTTTACTGGACGCCCGGTTTCACCAGATCTCGGGGGTCCTGAGGCTGATCGACACCACCACATAACGCCTCGAAGGGGCCCGAAACTTCCCACCCACCGACACGCTATGCGCCACACATCGCCGGGATGTGACCTGGAGGTTAGAAGCAACGAAAATCGGCCCCACTCCGGGCTTCCCCGATGTGAGGCCGATCAAGGCGTTCCCTTTACCCTATCCCGGGTTTCCCTTGGCCCGTGACAAAACCGCCGATCCCAAGTGCGCGTCCGGGGCCAACCTCGGAGAAGCTGTAAGCAACACGACAGAAGCGGGGGTGGGTCTGTGCAGGCGGCGAGGTTGCGGTTTCCGCCGGGGTCGCTGGTCATCTTGACGGGGTTGCCGGGCGCGGGGAAGACCACGCTGCTGCGGCGCCTGTACGGACTGCACGGCGCGGAGAGCCTGCCCGTCACCGTCGGCGCGGTCGTGGTGATCGACACCTACCAGTCCAAGCGGCACTGGCACGAGCGGCTCGGCTGGGCCCCCGGTCCGTTACGACGCGCCGTGGTCTTCGTCACCCACCTGAGCCGCATCCGCCGCGCCCTGGTCCTGGGGCACTCGATCATCGCCCACAACCGGGGCTGCGCGCCGTACGTGCTGCGGGGTTTCGCCTGGCTGGCCCGCAGACACCGGGCGAGCTTCCACCTGCTCCTGCTCGACGCGCCGCCGGAGGAGGCGCTGGCGGGGCAGGCGGCCAGGGGCCGGTTGGTCGCGCCCAGGACGTTCGCGCGCCATCAGCGCAGGTGGGAGAGCCTGTCGGCCAGGGTGAAGTCCGGCGACCCCGGGCCCGCCACCGGCGCGTTCATCGTCGACCGGGTCCAGGCCGGGCTGCTCCAGGAGATCGTGTTCGACCGGACGCCGACACGCACGCGATGAGATTTCCGCGCGCCGGATGTCGATACGGCCGCACCGCGTTCGTGTGAGAGGTGACGGAAAGGAAAAGTCACATGAAGCAGTACGTGCTCAGCATGCAGCAGCCGGACGGGCCCCCGCCTCCGCCCGAGGTCCTGGACCCGATCATGCGCGACATCGGCGCCGTCGAACAGGAGATGCGGGACGCGGGCGTCTGGGTCTTCTCGGGCGCGCTCCAGCCACCCTCCAGCGCCCGCGTGGTGCGGATCAGCGACGGCGAGCCGCTCACCACCGACGGCCCTTACGTGGAGGGCAAGGAGCACATCGGCGGATTCACGATCATCAAGGCGCCCGACATGGACGCGGCCCTGGAATGGGCCCGCAAGCTGGCGGGGGCCGTGGCCCTGCTGCCCATCGAGGTCCGCGAGTTTCAGGGAGCCGTCTAGAGCACCGGCAGGTAGCGGCCGAGCTCGAACTCGGTGACGTGCCGCCGGTATTCGCGCCACTCCGCGCGCTTGTTGCGCAGGAAGAAGTCGAAGACGTGCTCCCCGAGTGTCTCGGCCACCAGCTCGCTCTGCTCCATCACCGCGATCGCGTCGTTGAGGGAGCCGGGCAGCGGCTGGATGCCGAGGGCCCGCCGCTCGGCGCTGGTCAGCGTCCACACGTTGTCCTCGGCGGCGGCGGGCAGCTCGTAGCTCTCCTCGATGCCCTTCAGGCCCGCGGCCAGGATCAGCGCGAAGGCGAGGTACGGGTTGCACGCCGAGTCGAGCGACCTGAACTCGATGCGCGTCGAGCCGCCCTTGTGCGGCTTGTACATCGGCACCCGGACCAGCGCGGAGCGGTTGTTGTGGCCCCAGCACACGTAGGAGGGCGCCTCGCCGCCCTGACCCGCGATGGCCTCGGCGCCGCCCCAGAGCCGCTTGTAGGAGTTGACCCACTGGTTGGTGATGGCGGTGATCTCGGCGGCGTGCTTGAGCAGCCCGGCGATGAACGAGCGGCCGATCTTGGACAGCCGGTATTCGGATCCGGCCTCGTAGAAGGCGTTGCGGTCGCCCTCGAACAGCGACATGTGGGTGTGCATGCCGGAGCCGGGGTGCTCGGTGAACGGCTTGGGCATGAAGGAGGCCCAGATGCCCTGCTCCAGGGCGACCTCCTTCATGACCAGGCGGAAGGTCATGATGTTGTCGGCCGTGGTCAGCGCGTCGGCGTAGCGCAGGTCGATCTCCTGCTGGCCGGGGGCGCCCTCGTGGTGGCTGAACTCCACCGAGATGCCCATCGACTCCAGCATCAGCACCGCCTGGCGCCTGAAGTCGTGGCCCGCGCTGTGCGGCGTGTGGTCGAAGTAGCCGCCGGAGTCGATCGGCTCGGGCCGCTCGCTGCCCTCCGGGCGGTTCTTCAGCAGGAAGAACTCGATCTCCGGGTGGGTGTAGAAGGTGAAGCCCATGTCGGCGCACTTGGCGAGCGTGCGCTTGAGCACCCAGCGCGGGTCGGCGTGCGACGGCGAGCCGTCCGGCATCAGGATGTCGCAGAAGATGCGGCCCGCGCCCGGCGTCTCGCTGCGCCAGGGCAGGATCTGGAACGTGGCCGGGTCAGGCTTGGCGAGCATGTCGGACTCGTAGACACGCGCGAAACCCTCGATGGCCGAGCCGTCGAAACCTATGCCCTCGGCGAACGCGCCTTCCAGCTCGGCCGGGGCGATGGCCACTGACTTGAGGAAACCGAGCACGTCAGTGAACCACAGCCGGATGAACCGGATGTCGCGTTCCTCGAGCGTGCGGAGCACGAACTCCTGCTGGCGGTCCACGGCGTCCCCTCTATCTGTCCGTACAGGTCCAGCTACCAGCATGCCGCGCCCGTGTTTCGCACACGTTACGGGGGGTGCCGGTGCGAGCCTCGCTGACAAAGGCCCCGCCCCGAGCTTACTGTGATCACGCAGTCAGTCTCGGGGGAGGCATTGGTGGCCATCGACCTGCTCAATCACAAGCTAGATCGGGCATTCGACCACATAGACGCGAGTGGCAACGGCGTCGTCGAGCGGGAGGACCTGCTGGGTCTGGGCGCCCGCATCCTGGTGGGCTTCGGGGAGTCCCCCACCTCGGTCACCGGGGCCAGCCTCGTCGACGGCTTCGACGAGATCTGGTCGGCGCTGTCGAAGGCGCTCGAACGCGACATCGACTTCGGGATCGCGCGCCCGGACTTCCGGGCCGGGATGGTGGCGGCGTTCGTCACGGGCGACCAGTACGACGCGGTGTTCAGGCCCGCGACGGTGGCGGTCGCCGAACTGTGCGACGGCGACGGCGACGGGGAGATCGGCCCGGGCGACTTCCGCACGATGCTGAGCGCGTTCGGCGTGGCGTACGACGACGTCGACGCGGCCTTCGACCGCCTCGACCGCGCGGGCAGGGGCACGCTCACCGTGGACGAGCTGGTCCTGGCCGCCTCCGACTACTACCGCGGCGCCGACCCCAATGCCGCCGGCAACTGGCTCTTCGGCCCGCTGTGAGGGCGGGCGTGAAGACCACTGTGAAGACCACTGTGAAGAGCACTGAGAACACCACCGCGGGCACCACCGTGTTCGCGACGGTGCGTACCGCGCTGCGTTCGGCCCTGACCTCGGTGCTGCCGCTGCCGCGCAGGGGCGGCTCGGCCGCGATGGCGCTGCTGCCGCTCACCGAGCGGGTGCCCGCGATGGCGGCCCCGTGCCGGATGCACCCGGCCGTGTACGCGATCGAGGCCGCGGTCATCGACTGGGCCAGGAGGACCGGGCTGCGGGCCGCCCCGGGCGTGGGCTACCACCGGATGGCGGGCCGGGCGTTCGCCGAGTTCGACGCTGCCGCGGCGGCGCTGTTCGCGCAGTGGCTGACGTGGCTGTTCCACCTGGACGACGAGCTGGACGAGGGCTCCTGCCCGCTGGACATCTTCGACGGCATGCTCAGGGGCGCGGCCCGGCATCCGCTGGAGGCGGCGTTCGCGGACCTGTGGCGGGTGACGAGCGCGCGGATGAGCGACCGGTGGCGGGCCAGGTTCGCGGTCGGGTTGCGGCGCCAGCACGACGCGTGCCGTACCGAGGCCGACAACCGGGCGGCGGGCCGGATGCCGACGCTGGAGGAATATCCGGCACTGCGCAGGGGCACCGTGGGGCCGTACCTCTATGACCTGGTCGAGCCGTGCCTGCGGGTCGAGGTGCCCGTCTGGGTGCACGAGTGCGAGCCGTGGCAGCAGCTGGTGAGCGCGTGCAGCGACGTCACGGCGTGGTGCAACGACGTGGCCTCCAGGCCGAAGGAGCGCGGCGACGTGCACAACTTCGTGGTGCTCGCGATGCGCCAGCTCGGGCTGGGCGAGCGGGAGGCGACGGCCTGGGTGCTCGACCGGATCGCCGCGCGCTGCCAGGACATGCACAAGGCCGCCAGGCGGCTGCCGCTGGATGATCTGGCGCCGAAGGAGGCGAGGGACGTCAGCAAGGTCGCCTGCGCGTACCTGGCGGCGCCGCGCGCCCACCTCGACTGGCTGCTGGAGTCCAAGCGCTACGCGTGACCCGCCAGCGTGTCGCCGGTGGGGGTGCGGCGGTAGACGACCTGTTTGCCGACCCGCATCCCCACCGTGAGCCCGCCGCCGCTGAGCACCCCGAGGTGCTGGCTGACCGCGCCGGGCGTGAGCGCCATGCGCGCGGCCAGGGCCGAGGTCGTGGCGGGCTCGGCGAGGGCGAGCAGGATCTGCGCCCGGCTCCTGCCGATCAGCGCGGCGAGCGCGCCG
>NZ_JBSFTC010000042.1:0-55530 GCF_053590415.1 Nonomuraea sp. NPDC003201 | reverse complement strand
GAGGTCCAGGCGGCCCTCCACCAGGTGGCCGGCCAGGTGCCTGAGCGTGTCGATCCGGCGGTTGGTCAGGCCCACGCCGGTCAGGTCCGTCTCCAATGTACTCCCGGTCCAGGGCGACGAAGACCGGCCGGGCACGGACCGCGGGCGGGATCCCCGCGGCCACGGCCCCCTGCCACAACCCCAGCGCCCGCACATAGTGGTCCACCGCTTCGGCGGGCCGATCCTCGGCGGCGGCCGCGCGGGCCCGCGCCACCTGTTCCCGGAACAGGAGAAGGTCCGCGCCGGCCGCGTCCACCGCGAGCCGGTAACCGCCCGCCGCGGGCAGCAGCCACCGGCCCGCCTCCCGCGCCGGCAGCCCCGGCTCCAGCGCCCGGCGCAGCCTTCCCACGTTCCGATGCAGCACGTTGAGCGCGGTGGGCGGCGGGTCCTGCCCCCACAGGCCGTCGACCAGGTCATCGACGCCGACGGGCTGTCCCGCGGCGGCCAGCAGCAGGGCCAGGAAGGCACGTTGCTGCGGCCCGCCCAGCCGGACCTCGCGCTCCTCCCGCAGCACGCGCACCGGGCCCAGCAGCGTGAACCACATCCGCTCGGTCAGGAGAGGTCACCGCCTTTCTCCGCCTATCAGGTGCAGATCGCGTTGACCTTGTCCAGAGCGGTCTTCATGTTGGTCCGCACCTCCTGCAGTTCGGCCAGGGCCGCGTCCTTGTCGGAGGGGTCGATCTGGGCGTTGGTGAAGGTGTCGGCCATGCCGTTCAGGGCCGTCGCGAGCTCGCCTTCGGCCTTCCCCGCGAGTTCCTTGACCTTGGCGCCGATGTCGGCGTTCAGCTTGTTCATGCTCGCGGCGTCGCCGGCCGCGGATTGCGCCTGCGTCGTGTAGTCCTCATAGAGCTTGAACGTCTCGGTGCACACTTCGGCGTTCCCGCCGCCACCGCAGGCGCTCGCGGCCCCGGAGAGGGCGATGCAGGCCGCGGCGGCGGCGAGACCTCGGCGGAGAGGGGTGCGGAACATGGGTGCCTTCCTCGGTCGGCGGCAAAGGTGAATGACGCCGACCGTAGGGCGCGGTCGTCCACGGCGGATTGACGCCGCGCATACGCGGAGGGCTCCTAGCGCGCCGGCCGCCTGTAGGTGAACGTGCCCTCCGCCGTCAGCTCCGTGACGAGGTGGTGGTCGGGGGAGAGCCCGCAGGCCGGATCGGTACGGCTCGCGTCGCCGGTCAGCGCGTACGCCTGGCAGCGGCAGCCGCCGAAGTCGAGCGTCTTGCGCGGGCAGCTCGCGCACGGCTCGCGCATCCAGCCGGTGCCCCGGTAGGCGTTGAAGGCGGGCGAGTGCTCCCAGATCCAGTCGAGCGAGTGATCGCGGGCGTTGGGGAGGTCCAGCGGCAGGTCGTACGCCGCCGGGCAGGGCAGCACGCGGCCGTCGGGCGCGACGGTGATCGAGATCGCGCCCCAGCCGCCCATGCAGGGTTTGGGCACGCCGTCGAAATAGTCAGGGATCACCCAGATCAGCTCAACACCTGTTTTTTCCCGATATTTCTGGACTACTGCCTCGGCGCGGGCGAGCTGCTCCCTGGTCGGCAGCAGCGCGGACCTGTTGAGCAGCCCCCACCCGTAGAACTGGGTGTTGGCCAGCTCGATGCGCTCCACGCCCCACGCCAGCCCGAGCTCGATGATCTCGCCGACGGCGTCCAGGTTGGCCCGGTGCAGGACCACGTTGAGCCCGAGCGGCAGCCCGCTCGCGACCACCGCCGCGGCGGCCCGCTCCTTCTTCGCGAACGACGCGACCCCGGCGATCCGGTCCGACTCCGGCGCCGTGGCCGACTGGACCGACAGCTGCACGCTGCGCAACCCCGCCGCCGCGAGCTCGCCCGTCCTGCGCCCGCTCAGCCCGACGCCGCTGGTGACCAGCTGCGTGTAGACGCCCGCGCGGTCGGCCGCCGCCACGATCTCCGCCAGGTCGGGTCTGAGCAGCGGCTCGCCGCCGGACAGATGCGCGTGCACGACGCCCAGCGCCGCCGCCTCGCCGAATATCCGCCGCCACTCGCCGGTGTCCAGCTCGCTCGACCTGGTCGCCAGCTCGGTCGGGTTCGAGCAGTACGGGCAGCGCAGCGGGCACGCGTGCGTGAGCTCGGCCAGCATGGCCCAGGGGGCGCTCACCGGAGCCAGCCCTCGGCCCGGACCCGTTCGAGGAACTCCACGACGTCGGGCTCCGCGCCCTCGGGCAGTTCGGCGACGATGTCCGCCACGGTCCGCGCGCCGTCGCACAGGGCGACGATGGCCGCGGCCTCCGCGTTGAGCACGACGATCCGCTCGGGCACGATCAGCAGGTCCGCCCCGCGTACGGGGTCGTGGCGGAGCATGGCCGCGCGGGACAGCACCGGACGCCAGGTCATCGGTACGCCCCGTCCACGGCGTCGAGCAAGGACCACAGGAGGTCGCACTTGTAGGCGAGCGCCGCGACGGCCTTCTCCTGATCGGCGCGCGTCCGCGCCCAGTCGAGCACCAGGGCCAGGGCCTCGCCGCTGTCCTGGCGGCCCTGGGAGACGCGTACCTGGAAATATCGCAGTCCGTCCGGATCTATCCACTGGTAGTGCCGTTCGAAGGCGGCGATCCTCGTACGCATGAGGTCCGGGGCGAACAGCTCGGTCAGCGACGCCGCGACGGCCTCCAGCGCAGAGCCGTTGCGGCACAGGTTCACGTAGCCGTCGACGGCCAGCCGCACGCCGGGCAGCACGCCCTCGCCCGACAGCAGCAGCGACCGCTCCAGCCCGGCCGCCTCGCCCAGGCGCAGCCACCGCTCGATGCCGCCCTCGCCGGGCGCGGCGCCGTCGTGGTCCTGGATCCTGCGCAACCACATCCTGCGCAGCTCGGGCGTGGTCAGCTTGGCGAGCACGAACGCGTCCTTGACCGGGATGTGCCGCTGGTAGTGGAAGCGGTTGAGTATCCAGCCCCGCAGCTCGTCCCGGCTCAGCTCACCCGCGTGCATGCGCTGGTTGAACGGGTGCAGGTGGTGGTAACGCTTCTCCGGTACGGCGCGCAGCTCGGCCTCGAAGCCGTTCAAAGGTCGATCACCATCCCGTCGGCGGCCACCTCGATCCCCAGCTCGCCGAGCACCTCGTGCTGCTCGGCCGCCGGGTCCACGAGGGGGTTGGTGTTGTTGAGGTGGGTGTACAGGCGGCGGCCGGGCAGCTTGGAGAGCCGTTCCATGGTCGCCTCGATCGGCAGGTGGCCCATCTGGGTGGCGGTCCTGGCGGAGATCCCGGTACGGCGGGGCTCCTCGTCGTCCCAGAACGTGCCGTCCACGATCACGCACGCGGCCTGCCGGAACGCCTCGTCCAGCTCGTCCGGCCACACTCCCATGGCGGGGGCGTACACCAGCGGCCCGAGGCGCAGCGCCGACACCCAGCCCGTGGCCTCGGGGGAGCCCGCGGCGTACCGGGGGCGCTTGCCCGACACCGGGATGGTGGCGGCGTCGGCCCAGGTCAGCTGGAGGTAGGGGCGCAGGAGCTCGGCGAAGGGCCGCAGCGCGTCCCGTACGACCGGGGTGGAGCGCACCTCCAGCGTGTCGGCCTCCCTGAGCCTGAGCAGGCCGATCGTGTGGTCGAGCTCGGCGTCGGTGAGGATCACGCCCTTCAGTGGCGACTCGCGGGGGCCCGGCCCCGGGCGCAGCCACGCGCACGACTCGATCTGCTCGGCGATGTCGGGCGTGGCGTTGACCACGTAAGCGCCGTCGTCGAGCTGGACGGCCAGGCTGGCGTGACGTCGGCGGCGGCCCGGATGGGCGCGCGCCCCGGAGCAGCCGGGGCACGCGCAGTTCCACTGGGGCACGCCGCCACCGGCCGCGGTGCCGAGCACCTGCAGTCGCATGGCGGCGCCCGGTTACCGGGTGGCCAGGAAGTACGCGGTCATCTCCATCGATGCCTCGACGACCTGGTAGTCGGGCTTGTGCCAGGTCGTCTCCTCGCCGCGGGTCCTGACCTTCTTCTCGTGGATCCTGCGAGGCTGCTTCTTGCCCTGCTCTTTCGGCTGGGACATATGCGTACCTGCCTTCCGTAGGGTGTTACAACCGATATGACCCTGTGAGATGGCGGACGTCAATGCCTTAGATCGGAGCTATATCGCCGATTTCCGGAAACTTTCCGGGCATGGGCGTGTCCGACGGGATCGTTCATCCGATGTCTCGCCATTCGGTCGGTGAAGCCGCCCGATCGCCAAACGAAGTTCGTCTCGTTCGCGCGGTCGCGCCGATTTCCGGCCGTTCGTTCGGGCCGAGGGGCATGCGCCCCGGCGGATGGCGGACGCTTGAGCCCTGATGCCGCTCGACCGGAGGGACCGGAGCCGTGCCCGAACTCGACCACGAACACGTCACCATCCGCACCGGCCCGCGCTCCGGACTGCCGGTGATCGTCGCCGTCCACTCGACGGCGCTCGGCCAGGCGGTCGGCGGATGCCGCGTCTGGCGCTACGCCGACTGGCGCGACGGGCTCGCCGACGCGCTGCGCCTGTCGGCCGGCATGACCGCCAAGTGCGCCGTGGCCGGGCTGGCCAACGGCGGCGGCAAGACCGTCGTCGCCGTGCCCGAGGGCACCGAGCTGGATCCGGTGCTGCGCCGCAAGGTGCTGGAGGACGTGGCGGACGCCGTCGCGTCCCTGGACGGCACGTACGCGACCGGCCCCGACGTCGGGACGAGCCCCGAGGACATGGCGGTCATCGGCGAACGTACCGCCCATGTCTTCTGCCGGCCGGTGGAGCGGGGCGGCAGCGGCGACTCCTCGCCGGCCACCGCGCTCGGCACGCTGGCGGCCCTGCGCGCCGTGCGCCACCGCCTCCACGGCACCTCAGCCCTCAAGGGCGCGCGCGTGTCGCTGGTGGGACTCGGCAGCGTGGGCCTCCGCGTGGCCGGCCTGCTCGCCGAGGAGGGAACCGAACTCCTGGTCAGCGACATCGACCCCGCCAAGCGGGCCCCGGCCCGCGAGCTCGGCGCGACCTGGACCTCGCCCGGGGAGGCCCTCACCGCCGAGGTCGACATCCTCGTCCCGGCCGCGCTCGGCGGCATCCTCACCGGGGACGTCGTACCGGAGCTGCGCTGCGCCGCCATCGCCGGGCCCGCCAACAACCAGCTCGCCGCCGAGCCCGTCGCCGACCTGCTACACGAGCGCGGCATCGTCTGGGTGCCGGACTACGTCGTCAGCGCGGGCGGCGCCGTCAACGCGCTCGCCGTGGAACTGCGTCACGAGAGCCCCGAGGAGGCCCGCGTACGCGTCGAGGCCATCGAGCACACCGTCACCGAGCTGCTCCACGAGGCCGAACACCGGAACGTCACCCCCGCCCGGGCCGCGACGGACCTGGCCCGCCGCCGCCTCGACGCCGCGCGGGCGGGACGGCCTGCCGGATGAGCCGAGGGCCGGCGAGCCCTGAGCGACCGGCCGCGTGGGGTCACTGCCAGGTCAGCGAGCCCCGGGTCGCCCAGTAGGTCTCGGGTTTCTCGGCCAGGGCAGCGAGCCGTTCGTCCAGGTCCGGGTCCCAGGCGACGTGGACCGCGGCGAGATTGCTGTGGAGCTGCTCCACCGACGCGGCCCCGCTCAGCACCACGCCGGCCCACGGCCTGGCCAGGATCGCGGCCAGGGCCAGAGCGTCCGGGGTGAGGCCGCGCTCCCGGGCGGCGCGGGCGAGCGCGTCCGGGGCGGCGTGGGAGGTCAGGCGGCCGTTGGCCACGCCCTCCTTGACGATCACCCCCAGACCGGCGCGATGGGCCCGGTCCAGGGCCGGGCCGGCGGACGGTTCGAGCAGGTTCCAGGTCGCCTGGACCGTGTCGAACACGCCGAGCCCGACCGCCCGGTCGATGGTGTCCGCCTGACGCGGCCCGGTCGTGGACAGGCCGACCGACACGCCGGAGGCGCGCAGCTCGCGCAACCCGGCGAGGACGTCCCGGTCGTCGAGCACGCCGCTCTCCAGGGTGGCCGAGTGGATCTGGTACAGCGACAGGTGCTCGCCCAGCAGCTCCCGCGTCTCGTCGAGCTGCCGTCGCAGCTGCCCGGCGGACAGCTCTTTCACCTCGTGCCGGTCGGCCTGCATCCGCCAGTCGCCGACGTAGGCGTACCCCCACTTCGACCCCACGGTCACCGCCCCGGGTGCGATGGCGCGCTCGCGCAGCCAGCCGCCGAGGAACTCCTCCGCCCGGCCGTAGGAGCGGGCCACGTCGAAGTACCGCACCCCGGCCGCCAGCGCAGCGTCCAGGACCGCCCAGCTCCGGGCCCGCATCGCGCCGACGCTGCGATCATCGCCGAGGTCCTCCTCCCGGCCGAGCGTGATGTACGCCGGCCGGCCCAGCGCGGCCAGCCCGATCCCCACGGGTGTCACCCGCAGCCCCGTGTGGCCCAGCTCACGCACACCCATCCCGTCCCAGCTCTCCGCAGTCATGCCGCCAGTTGACCACACGCCCGGGATCGGCTGCCGACGGGCGGGGTGATCAGCCGCCCGTGCCCAGGCCCGCGTCCCTGGCCCGGGCGACGGCTTCGGCGCGGTCGGCGACCTGCAGCTTGGTGAAGACGTTGGACACGTGGTTGCGGACCGTCTTGTCCGACAGGAACAGCCGCTTGGCGATGGCGGCGTTCGTCAGCCCGCGGGCCACGAGATCGAGCACCTCGCGCTCGCGTTCGGTCAGCTCGGGGAAGGGCATGGTCGCGGCCCGGCCGCCGGAGGCGAACCACGACAGCACCCGCCCCGCGATCGCCGCGCTGAAGACCACCTCGCCGCTGCCGACGGCCCGCAGCGCCCGCGCGATCTCCTGCCGGTCGGCGCCCTTGACGAGATAGCCGCGCGCGCCCGCCCGCATCGCCGCGAACACCGAGTCGTCGCCGTCCAGCATCGTCAGGACCAGCACCGCGATCTCCGGGCGGTGCCGGACGATCTCACGGGTGGCGTCGATGCCGTTGAGCGCCGGGCCGCCGTCGCGCGCGGGCAGGTTGAGGTCCATCACCACGATGTCCGGCGTCAGCTCGGCGGCGAGCCGGACGGCTTCGTGCCCGTCGGGCGCCTCCCCGACCACCTCGACGTCCGGCAGCGCCTCCAGGGCGGTGATGAGTCCCTCCCGGTAGAGCGGATGGTCATCGACGACGAGCACCCTCACGCGGGCACCTCCTCGGTCAGCTCGATCTCGCCGCGCGTATGCAGCGGCAGGCGGGCCTCGACGCGGGTTCCGGCGCCGCCGGTCCCGGCGCCGATGGTCAGGTCACCGCCGAGTTCGCGCGCCCTGGCCCGCATGGACGCCACCCCCATGCCCGGCACGGGCGCCGGCGGCATGCCGCGGCCGTCGTCCTCGACCACGACCCGCAGGTCGTCCGCCTCGCGCCGCAGCTCGACCCGGGCCGTGGCCGCGCCCGCGTGGCGGGTGGTGTTGGTCAGGGCCTCGGCCACCATGCGGTACGCGGCGACCTCGACGGCGGCCGGCGCCGGCTCCAGGGGTTCGGCGATCTCGACGTCGATCCGCAGGCGCGCGCCGGCGAACCGGCCGGCCAGCTCGCGCACGGCCGACGGCAGGCCGAGATCGTCGAGGGCGGGCGGGCGCAGGCCGTGCACGATCCCGCGGACGTCGTCCACCGCCCCGCGCAGCCGCGGCACCACCTTGTCCAGCAGCCGCGTCGCCGCCGCCCGGTCCTCGCCGATCAGGTCGCGGGCGGTCTCGGCCTGCAGCGCCGCCGCGGCCAGCAGGGGGCCGAAGCCGTCGTGCAGCTCCCGGTAGAGCCGCCGCCGCTCCTCCTCCCGCGCGGTGACGAGCTGCTTGCGCGAGCGCACCAGGTCCCGCGTCAGGGCGACCGTGTGCACGGCCACCCCGGCGGACGCGGCGAGGGAGGCCAGCAGCCTGCGCTCGGCCCGGCTCAGCCCGTCGGCGCGGTGGCCGACCAGCATGGTGCCGACGTCGGCACCGCCGTAACGCAGGGGGAGGCGTTCGGTCTCCGCCACGGGGCTCCCGTGCGCGACGCGCTCGCCGTCCGCCAGCTCGATCGCCACGTACGGCAGGCGCATCGTCGAGGCCACCGTGCGGGTCATCTCGGGCAGCAGCTCGGCGCCGACCACGTCCGCGTCGCGGGCGGCGTCCAGGCGCCGGGCGATGCCGGCCAGCACCGCGTACGGGTCCTCGCTCCGGCCGTGCACCAGCCGGTTGACCCGGCCCCGCAGCAGCCCCTCCAGCGGGCGGCCGGCCAGCGCCACCACCGCCACGGCGACCAGCGGCGCGCCGGTCGAGCGCCCGAGCAGGCCGCTCAGGACGTCCACCAGCGCGGTGTAACCGACCAGGGCGCACAGCAGGAGCAGGGTGTAGCGCAGCGACCGGCTGACGACCACGTCGACGTCCCACAGCCCGTACCGCATGGCCGCCACCAGGCACCCGAGCGGCAGCGGCAGCATCGCCGCCGCGGTCACCACCGGGCCGAGCGGGAACCCCAGCCCGAACAGCACCACCGTGGCCGCGAACCCGAGCCCGATCCACTTGAGCTGCTGCCGCTGCGACAGGCCGCCCTCGCTCCACCTGAGCCACAGGCACACGAGCGCGAACGCCAGCGCGGCCGCCGGAACCGCGTTCACCGCCAGCCCCAGCCACGGCGGCAGCCGGTCCACGCCGACGGGGTTGCGCAGGTAGGTGCCGATCAGGCTGGGCGCGTCCACGGTGTAGCCGGTTCTCGCCGCGTCCACGCTCGCCGCCAGCACGCCGGCCGCCGCCAGCCACATCGCCGGGCGCCAGCCACGTCCCAGAAGGCGCCCGTCGGGCAGCAGCAGCGGCAGCACCAGGGCGATGAGGGCGAACCCGGTGCGCCACGTCCAGTTTCCGACCCACAGCGCGGCCTCGGCGCCCGGCAGCGGGTGCCCGATCGCCAGCGCGTGCACGGCGTACTGGGGGCCGGCGAAGCTGATCGCCTGGAGGAGGCCGATCGCCAGCAGCAGCCAGCCGATGACGAGCCGCGGGCGCGCGCCGGCGAGCCAGGCGCCCATCAGGCCGTACGAGCAGGCGGCCGTCGCGCTCATCGGCCACCACGCCATGAGATCCGGGTTGCCGGGCGTCTGCCCGTCGGCGACGTGCAGCACGATGCCGGCCGCGGTGAGGCCCAGCGTGAGGGCCGCGCCGGCGGCGGCGCCCGCTTTGGCCTGCCTGTCGCGTGGTGACACGGCGCCATTGTGCCCGCCGCGCGTGCGCAGGTCACGGGACAGAATGTCCCGACTGTCACGTCCCGCCCGGCCGGGACCGGAGGTCCCGTCGCGATCATGACCGTGGCCTCGTGAAACGCGGACGGCCGGGCGCCCATGGTTGCTCCATCGACACACGGAGGAACCACCATGAACCGCCCCGTCCCAGCCCTGGTCGCCCTGCTGCTCGTCATGGACGTCACGGGCGCCCTGATCTCCATCGGCACCGGCCTCAGCCCGACCCTGCTCGACGCGCTCGGCTCCGAGGCGCGCCTGTCCGCGCCGCTCCCCATGATGATCGTCCAGGCCGTCCTGGCCTTCGGGACCACTCGCAGCCACCGCGGCGTGGCCGCGGTCTCCGCCGGGTTGCTCACGGTCGCGGGCGTTCTCGCGTTCGTCTCCGGCTTCTACGACGGCGGCTACGACGACCCGCGGCTCACCGTGTCCCTACGGCTCTTCCAGGTCGCCCTCGTCGGGGCGCACCTGGCGATGGGGGTCTTCAGCGGCGTACGCGTGGTCCAGGTGCTGCGTGCCTGACCTGTCCTGAAAATGACGATGGCCGCCTCTGCCCGGCTCACGCGGGGCAGAGGCGGCCAAGCTGGGTCATCGGGCGATCACCCAGGTGGGCTCGCGGGTCGCGGCGGGCTCCGGGTGGACGGCGCGGGTGAGCATGGTCTGCGCCACGCCCGCCTTGAGCAGGGCGGCCATCCGGACCACCGGCACCAGCGTCAGCGCGAACAGGGCGCCCACCGCCGTGGTGACGAGCACGAACGTGGTGGGGGTGGGGGCGAGTCCCAGCCACTCGGGCAGGCTGTTCTCGAGGGCGCCGGGGATCCGGGCGATGGTCCAGCCGTAGATGGGGAAGGTGAGGCCGGCGATGGCCCCGGCCCACCAGACGGCGCTGAGGACGAAGGCGGCCAGCGCGAACGGCAGCGCGATGATCCCGTGCAGCAGGTCCATCATCGCCTGTCCGCTGGTCAGCGGGTTCATCACACGGCGGAACCAGCCCGCGCCCTCGGGGACGGGGGTGTACGCCGGGCGGCCGACGGGGTGGCCGAGCACGTCGGGGAGCGCGACGCGTTCGAGGTCGGCGAGGTGCTTGGCCGCGGCGGCCGTCGCGGCCAGCACCGGCAGGCCGACGAAGGCGACCGCGCTGCCCAGGCCCGCCGAGACACCGATGACGGTGGTGGCGAAGGAGGCGACGGAGAGCGGGAGGCCGAGCAGGGTGTAGCGGGTGTCGGTGGCAAGGCGGCGCTGGAGGGTTCTCATGGGAAAGACGCTACGAGCCGGGACCATGACGCATCGACCCTGCGCACGGGCGTGTCCATGGTAGGGACAGCCCTACCTGAACGGCCTCGGCAGCAGTATTGTCGGGAAAGATCTCCGACGTGATGATCAGAGCATGCTCCGATCACGAACCGTCCTGTCCGCGCTCGCGCTCGCCGCGTCCGCGCTGCTGATCAGCGGACCCGCCGAGGCGCAGGCGGACCCGCCGTTACCCTCGGCGATCTTCCGCGCCACGCACAACAGCTACTCGGGCAACGTCGCCGGCGCCAAGAACTCGATCGCCTACCAGCTCGACCACGGCATCCGCTTCATCGAACTCGACATACACGACAACGGCTACGCCACCTCGAACGACTACTCCATCGGCCACGACTCCCCGGGCAACCAGGTCGACCACACCGGCAACCCCGCCTCCAACCTCCTGCGCGACTGGCTCAAGGTGATCAACACCTGGTCCGCGCAGCATCCCACCGCCGCCCCGATCGTCGTCGCCCTCGACATCAAGGACGACCTGACCGACAACACCTCGTACGCGGCCGGCAACCTGGCGGCGCTCAACCAGGAGTTCGTCTCCGTCTTCGGCTCGCGGCTGCTCTGGGCCAAGGACTACCCGGCGACCCCGCCGACGGTGGACGCGCTGCGCGGCCGGGTGCTGCCCCTGATCTCCGGCAACGGGACGACCCGCACCCAGTACAAGCGCGACGTCGGCTCCAACCCGGCCGTCGCGATCAACGGCCGCGGCCAGGTCGTGGAGGTGCACGACTCGGGTGCGGGCGCGCTCTGGTACTGGTCCGGCACGTACGGCGCCGACGGCCGCGTGACCTGGCTGCGCCACGGCAAGTACGACAACGGCGTGACGCCGGCCGTCGCCCTCAACGACAACGGCGACCTGGTCGAGGTCCACCAGTCCCAGACCGCGACCACGCTGTGGTACCGCGTGGGCCGCCTCGGCGCCGACGGCGAGATCACCTGGTCGGCCAGCCACAAGTACGACGACGGCGTCCTGCCGACGATCAGGTTCACCGATCCGGCGGGCACGCGGCTGCGCGAGATCCACCGCAGCCAGAGCAGCAGCCAGAACTGGGACTGGGACGGCGTGCTCGACGCCGGCGCGATGACGGTCTCGTGGAGCGGCAACGCCAAGACCTCCGACGCCCGCTACGACAAGACCACCTCGGCCAGCGGCACCTCACGCGTGCGCGTGTGGACCGGCGCCGACGGCCCGACCCCGTCGCAGACCCTGCGCATCGACACCGACAGGTACACCGGCGACCGCATCCGCTACCAGCAGGTCGCCTTCGACGAGTTCCAGCAGGGCGACAGCGCGGAGCTCCAGCAGGGCGCGCTGTTCTACGCCGCGCCCGCCACGCAGTCCTCGTTCATCACCGCGGCGCGGCAGGCGGGACGGCTCGTACGGGGCTGGGACTTCGACTCGACCGGCGACGCGACCAGCCCGCTCGCCAACTACCCGGCGACCAACCACCCGTACGACACCTGGTATCAGGACCTTCTCTCCCAATCCGGCGCAATCCAGTAGGCCCGCGTCGTACGAGGGGGTGGCAGCCGGAAAATCGTTCGCTCCCTCGTACCCCCGGACGGCAGCATTTAGCGGGGCGGTGTCTGCGTTCGGGAGGGCGGATGGCTGTGCTCGGAACACTTCAGGATTCCCCAGGCAATCCATCTGCGCGGAGGTCGGCGATCATGCTGGCACTGCGCTACTACTGCGGTGAGCTGATCCGCCAGCGGTGGGTCGCGCTGCCCGCGCTCACCATGCCGGCACTGGGCAACATCTGCCTGTCCTACCTGGCGCCGCTGGCGGTGGCCGGGCTGGTGGGGCAGCTGGCCGGGGGCGGGGACGGCAGCGTCGCCACGCTCCTGCCGTACGTGCTCGCCTTCGGCGCGCTGCTGCTGGCGGGCGAGGTGCTGTGGCGGATCGGGCTGCACTTCCTCAACCGCACGGACGCCCGGGGCATCGAACGGCTCGGCGTGGTGGGCATGGAGGAGCTGCTGACCAAGGACGCCGCGTTCTTCCACAACAACTTCGCCGGCTCGCTGACCAAGCGGGTGCTGGGATTCTCCTCCCGGTTCGAGGACTTCGCCGACACGCTCACCTTCTCGATCATGGCCAAGCTGATGCCGCTGGCCTTCGCCTCGGTGGTGCTGTGGCAGTATCACCCGCTGCTGGTCCTCGTTCTCATCGGTCTCATCGTCGTCACCGGCGTGCTCGTCGCCCCGTTGATCCGCCGTCGCCAGGCGCTGGTCGACGAGCGCGAGGCCGCCAAGGTGCTGGTGTCGGGCCACGTCGCCGACGTGCTGGCCAACATGGAGACGGTCCGCGCGTTCGCCGCCGAAGACCGCGAAGCCACCGAGCACCGGGCCAGGATCGCCGAGCAGCAGCGGCTGGCGCTGCGGTCCTGGGACTACGGCAACCTGCGGGTGGACACGGTCGTCGCCCCGATCTCGGTCCTCACCAGTGCCGTCGGACTGCTCCTCGCCGTGGTGCTGCGGGGCGGTCTCGGCGTGGAGGCCATCGTGGTGACGTTCTCCTACTACACGAGCGCGATCAGCATCATGTTCGAGTTCAACCAGATCTACCGGCGGATCGAGAGCGTGCTCACCGAGGCCGCCCAGTTCACCGAACTCCTCCTCGTGCCGCCGACCGTGCTGGACTCCGCCGACCCGCAGTCGCTGCGCCCGGCCGACTCGAGCGTCCGCTTCGAGCGGGTGAGGTTCGCGCACGAGGGTGCCACGCCCCTGTTCGAGGGCCTGGACCTGGACGTTCCCAGCGGCACCAAGATCGGGCTGGTCGGCCAGTCCGGCGGCGGCAAGACCACCCTCACCCGGCTGCTGCTGCGCCTCATGGACGTCGACGCGGGCCGGATCCTGATAGGCGGCCAGGACATCTCCCGGCTGCGCCAGGCCGACCTGCGCAGCCTCATCGCGTACGTCCCCCAGGAACCCGCCATGTTCCACCGGTCGGTGCGTGACAACATCGCGTTCGCCCGGCCGGGCGCCACCGACGCCGAGATCCTCGCGGCGGCGCGGGCGGCGCACGTCACGGAGTTCGCCGAGTCCCTGCCGAACGGCTTCGACACCCTGGTCGGCGAGCGCGGCGTCAAGCTCTCCGGCGGCCAGCGGCAGCGCCTCGCGCTCGCGCGCGCCATCCTGCGCGACGCCCCGATCCTGCTGCTGGACGAGGCCACCAGCGCTCTCGACTCCGAGAGCGAGATCCTCGTCCAGGAAGCCCTGTGGCACCTGATGCGCGACCGCACCGCGCTCGTGGTCGCGCACCGCCTGAGCACCGTCGTCCGGATGGACCGGCTGGTCGTGCTCAACCGGGGCTGCATCGTGGAGCAGGGCTCCCACGCCGAGCTGCTGCAGACCGAAGGCCCGTACGCCCGGCTCTGGCGGCACCAGTCCGGCGGCTTCCTGATGGACGACGACAGCTCCATCGTCGCCGAGGCGGTGGTTGAGTAGGGGATACTCATGCGATCCCGGCCTGTCGTGCCCCATCGTTGGAACGGTGCAATCGACATCGAGGAGATCCCATGATCAGGGACGGACGCTACGAGGGGCAGAGCGGCGGCATCTCGGTCACGCTGCGGGTGGACGCGGACGGCTCGGGGGTGATCAGCGCGGACGTGTTCCAGGTCGCGGCGGACGGCCGGAAGGCGTACCTGGCGTCGGCGCGCACCGCGCCCGGCACCAAGGTCGTGCTCGACGACGGCAAGTGGCCGGCGATCTGGCAGGCCGGTCCCACCAATAAGACGACGGGGTCGCTGGCCCTGACCCTGGCGCAGGGCGACGGCGTGTCGGTCACGTTCGTCCTCGACGCCCCGCTGAACGGGTTGCCGACCCAGACCGAGGTGGTCGTCCCCGTCGAGCACAAGGACGACGCGCTGCGCGAGCTGGGCCTGGAGATCGAGCTGGAGCAGAACGTCCCGGCGCCGAGCCCGGTGATCTTCCAGGAGCGCACGATCAACGGCTGCCTGCGTGGCGCCGGGTTCGCGGTCAAGGACGTCGGGCGGCAGAGCGCCATCCCCGCCGGGATCGCCGGAGCCTGGGACGACTCGCTGCTCTACACCATGCTGAGCGATCTCATGCTCATCACGGGCGACGCGTCGCTGCGCGCCAGGGCCTGGGAGCTGCATCTGCTCCTGCTGTCCCGGGCGGCCATCCCCGGGCTGGCCGGCGTGATGTTCGACGCCGAAGGGCTGCTCCAGCGGCAGGGCGCGGCGGTCTTCACCGCCGGGTTCCAGGGGGCGACCAGGGATCAGAAGATCATCAGGACCATCGTGCACGAGCTCGGCCACGCGCTCAACCTCGCGCACCGCTTCGAGCGCGTGGTCGGCCGGGCCGACTCGACCTCCTTCATGAACTACGACTGGCGATACCTGGGCGGCGGGCACGAGCAGGACTACTGGCGGGAGTTCGCGTTCACGTTCGACGCCGACGAGCTGACATTTCTTCGGCACGGGCCGTTGACGGCGCTGATCCCCGGGGGTGAGCCCTTCCACTCCGTTCGCTACTGGGCCGACGGGGCCGGCGGGCACTCGCCGTACGCGCCGGAGATCCCGTTCGACGGCTACCGGCTGACGCTCGCCGCGCCCGAGTCCGGGCCGGTCTTCGCCTTCGGCCAGCCGGTGTTCCTCAAGGTCACCCTGGAGAACCGCACGGCGGCGGATCTGGAGGTGGAGCGCTGGGTGCTCGACCCGAAGGCCGGGCCGCTGGAGATCCTGGTACGCCGCCGCAGCGATCCGCCGGCGGACGTGACCGCGTTCACCCCGATCGCCCAGCGGTGCATGGCCGCCATGGACTCCACCGCCAAGCTCACCATCCCGCCCAGCGGGGCGATCAGCAACAACGTGAACCTCACCTTCGGCTCGGCCGGCTTCACCTTCGCCGAACCCGGCGAATACGACATCACGCCGGTCCTCGGCCTCCCCGCCCGCGACCCGGCGGGGGAGCCCGTGCAGTGGGTGGTCACCGGCGAGCCGCTGCGCGTCCGCATCACACCCCCGCAGGGCGTGGCGGAGGAGCGCGACGCCGAGGTGCTGCACGCGGCGGAGACGGGCGCGTGGTTCGCCCTCGGCGGCAGCGACGCTCTCGCCTCGGCGGGTGAGGCGCTGGCCGGGGTACGCGAGCGCCGCCAGGCCGAGACCGGGAGCCATGACCCGGTCGTGGCGGCGATCGTCCGGACCGCCGCGCTCGACGCCGCCCGCCCGTCGATCCGGTTCCAGGACAACGAGTACGTCCGGCGCGACGGCGACCCCGAGCAGGCCGCCCGGCTGCTGGCCGACTTGGATGCCCGGGCGCTGCGCACCTTCGACCCGTACACCGCGCAGCAGACCATCGCCCTCGCCGCCCAGTACCGGAGCGCTACCGGCGACTAGGTTGACGAAAGTAAGGGAGCGAACGGGCCTTTCGGGAGTGTCCGGGGCAGGGGCGTCATTCTTACGCTCCTGCCCATGATGAGATCCCGTCTTGCGATCGCACTCGTCGCCCTGCTGGGCGCCGTGTTTCCGGCTTCCGCGGCCGCCGCCTCCGCGGAAGCCCTCTCCATTCCCCGTCCCACCGGGCAGTACGCGGTCGGGCGCGACACCCTGCACCTCGTCGACAGGAAGCGTCCCGACCTGTGGGTGCCCACCGCGGACGGGCGGGAGCTGATGGTGTCGATGTACTACCCCGCCTCCACCGGCGGCAGCCCCGCCCCGTACATGACCGTCGACGAGGCCCGGCTCCTGCTCAAGGGGCTGAAGCTCGACGCCAGGTTCAAGGCCGAGCAACTCGCCGGCGTGCGCGTGAACGCCCGCGCCGGCGCCCGCCCGATCGGCGGCCGGCATCCCTTGGTGCTGCTCTCGCCGGGCTTCACGCTCAACCGCGCCACCCTGACGACGCTCGCCGAGGAGCTGGCGTCCAAGGGGTACGTCGTCGCGCTCGTGGACCACGCCTACGAGTCGTACGGGACCGCCTTCCCCGGCGGCCGTACCCTGACCTGCGTCGCCTGCGAGACGATCGAGCGGGCCCCCTCCGACGAGGCGGAGAAGAAGCTGTTGGCCAAGGCCGCCGAAGGCCGAGGCGCCGACCTCTCCTTCGTGGTCGGCGAGCTGACCCGCTGGAAGCGCTGGAAGATGATCGACCCGGGGCGGATCGGCGCCGCCGGGCACTCCCTGGGCGGCAACGCCGCCGCCGCCGTCATGGCCGCCGACCGCCGCGTCCGCGCGGGGGTGGACATGGACGGCTCGTTCTTCGCGCCGGTCCCGCAGTCCGGCCTCGGTAAGCGGCCTTTCCTCATGCTCGGCACCAAGGCCCAGCACTCGCCCGACACCGTCGACACGAGCTGGCCGCTGGCCTGGCAGCGGCTGGACGGCTGGAAGCGCTGGCTGACGGTCGCCGACTCCGGGCACTTCACCTTCATCGACCTGCCGATCATCGGCGGGCAGGCGGGAGTCGTCGACCCCTCCGCCCCGCTCCCGGGCGAACGATCGGGCGAGATCACCACGGCCTACGTGGGCGCCTTCTTCGACCAGCACCTACGCGGCAAGCACCAGCCGCTGCTGGACGGCCCGTCCGCCGCGAATCCCGAGGTGGCCTTCCAGAATCCCTGACGAGAACGGGCCCGCACCCATGAGGGTGCGGGCCCGTTCCCGACGTGCGCTGTTGCGTCAGGCCGAGACGATGTTCTCCGCCTGCGGGCCCTTCTGGCCCTGGACGATGTCGAAGGACACCTTCTGGCCCTCGGTCAGCTCGCGGTAGCCGCCGTTGGACACGATGTTCGAGTAGTGCGCGAAGACGTCGGCGCCGCCGCCGTCCTGCGCGATGAAGCCGAAGCCCTTTTCAGAGTTGAACCACTTCACGGTTCCGGTAGCCATGTAGATCTCCTTTAGATAAGTGCAGAAAACATGAGCCCATCCGGAATTGCCCGGCAAACAAAACGCGCCCGAAGGTTGTATTCCGTCGGGCGCGCACTAAGTCGATGGGTACCGCAACTGCAACTCCCCCAGCCTATCACACGCTTCCGGTGCAGCTGGATGAGACTTTCCTATTCACCGTCGCGTCCGAAAAGTTTTGCCGTGGATTGACCTTTTCCTGCCTGGATGTCCTCGGTGCAGCCGAACACGATGACCTGCACCACATTCTGGACGGCGTCCCTGCTGACGCTCCCCGGCGGCGCGCTGACCAGCGTGAACAGCGTACCTCCATAGAGCGCGATCAAGGCCGGGATCTTCTCGCGCGGGATGGTGAGGCCGAGCTGGTCGTGGTGTCCGGCGGTGACCAGCACCGCCGTGTCCTGCAGGCTCGCGAGCGCCGAGGCGAGCACCGGCCGGCGCGCGGCCTCCAGCTGCAGTTCGAAGATCGCCAGATAGCGGTCGCGCAGGGTGGTCGCCGCTGTGAGCAGCGATTCCGTCAGCAGGTCGACCAGGGTCGCCGGGTGCTCGACGGCCCGGTCGGTGTCGGCGTGGTGCAGCTCGACGATGCGCTCCGCGGCGGCCACCAGCAGGGCTTCCCGGCTGCGGAAGTAGTTGGAGGCCGTCCCCGGCGGGAGGCCGGCCGCCTTCTCCACCGCGCGGTGGGTCAGCCCGTGCGCGCCCGACGACGCCAGCAGCTCGATGGCCGCATCGGTCAGGGCTTGGCGACGGGCTGGATTCGTGGGCGGCATGCGGCCATGATACCAATGCCCGTACTAGTACGATCGTAGTGAATGGATGAGGAGGCCTCATGAGGGTCGTGGTGGTCGGCGCCGGGCTCGGAGGAGTGGCGGCCGCGGTGGGGCTGCACCGCCTGGGTCATGAGGTGACCCTCTTCGAACGGGGCGCCGAGCTCCGGGAGGCCGGCACCGGGATCGTGGTCATGCCCAACGGGCTTCGCGCGCTGGACGCGGTGGGGCTGGCCGACGACGTTCGCGGGCACGTCATGCACGCGACCCTCGGGGGATTGCGGGACTGGCGCGGACGGCCGCTGTTGATCACTGACCTGGCCCGGGCGCAGCAGGAGGTCGGGACGCCCGCCATCATCGACCGGGCGGAACTGCACCGGGCGCTGCGCGCCCCGCTGCCTCCCGGTCTGGTGCGTATCGCGACCCCCGTCGAGCGCCTGGAGCCCGATCCCGCCGGGGTGAGCGTGATCAGCGACGGGAAGCCCGTCGCGAGGGCGGACGCCGTGATCGCGGCCGACGGCATCGGCAGCAAGCTGCGCGCGCAACTCTTCCCCGGTCATCCCGGGTTGCGGCGCACCGGCCGGATCGACCTGCGCGGCATGCTGCCCCGCCCTGCCGGCCTGGCCACGGACCTGCTCGCCAGCCAGCTGGTCGACCGCCGCAGCGGGGCGATGTTCGGCCTGTTCCCCGTCGGCGAGGACCGCCTCTACTGGTTCACCGACTCCGTCCTGCACGGCACGCCGCCGGACGCGTACGAGGCACGCCGGCAGATGCTCTCCCTCATGGCCGACTGGCACCCCCTCGTCACCGCGCTGATCGAGGCCACCCCGCCCGACGACATCTACGTCGACCCGATCGCCCGCCTGGCCGAACCCCTGCCCTCGTACGCGGCCGGCCGGATCGCCTTCCTCGGCGACGCCGCGCACGCCATGCCACCGGACCTCGGCCAGGGTGCCAGCCAGGCCTTCGAGGACGCGGCCGCGCTGACCCGCCACCTGACCGGCGCCGAGCCGGCCGACGTCGCCGAGCGGCTCCTGCGCTACGACGCCGAGCGCAGGCCCAGCGCCAACCGCATCATGCGGGCGGCGTCCCGGCAGTCGCGGCTGACCTCCCAGACCGGCCTGGCCGCGTGGCTGCGCGACACGCTGCTCCGCGCCGTCCCGTCCCGCCTGGCCACCCGGCAGCTCGCCGCTCTCTGGCACGCCTGGAAGGCTTGAGGTTCGTAACGTTACATGTCCGCATCGAGCCTGGCCAGACCCTCACTTGGACGGGCCTGGCCTGTTGCGCGATCGGTAACGCACTCTTGACAGGCTGCGATTTGTGTCGATACATGTTTTATCGATACAACCCCCAAGCGGGCGCAGCTGTCGAGGCGCCCGCGGACGACGATCCGACGTGCCCGACCCCCCGGTATGAGTGCCAAAGAGGTGCGCGATGTCCCTGCTCAGAAGATCAACTGCGATCCTGGCGGCTGCCGTTCTGGCCCTGACCGGATGCGGCTCGGGAGGCGGAGGCGGCGGGAAGACCAAGCTGACGTTCTTCTCCTGGGACAACGAGCAGTCGATGAAACCGATCATCGAGGCCTTCGAGAAGCAGAATCCCACCATCGACGTCGAGTTCTCCACGGCCCCGCCGGTGGCCGAGTACATCTCCACGCTGCAGACCCGGCTCGTCTCGGGCACCGGCGCCGACGTGTTCGCGATCGCGGCCGAGAACAAGACCAACCTCATCCAGGGCGGCTTCGTCAAAGACCTGACCGGCAAGCCGTACATGGCGAACATGTCCAAGTTCAACACCGCCACCTACTCCCGGGACGGCAAGGCGTACGGCATGTCGATCTCGTCGTGGTCCGCCGGCATCCTCTCCAACAAGGACCTCCTCGCCAAGGCGGGCGTCACCGAGTTCCCGACCAAGTGGGCCGACTTCGTCGCGCTGTGCCAGAAGCTCAAGGCCGCGGGCACGACGCCGTACTACGACTCGGTGACGGGCATGCCGCTCACCCTCGCGGCCCTGGTCGGCCATGAGAACGCGCGCCAGGGCGGCGACGTGGACGCGCAGATCTTCGCGGGCCAGAAGAAGTTCGGGGACCTGTGGCTCGGGCCGCTGACGAACTTCAACCAGCTGTTCACCAGCGGGGTCATGAGCAAGGACGTCGTGGGCCTGAGCGGCGAGCAGATCGTGGACGAGTTCGCCAACGGCCGCGTCGCGATGATCTCCGCGGGCCCGTGGAACGTGTCCACGCTGCGGGAGAAGGCGCCGAAGATGAACATGGCCTTCGTCGGCGTGCCGACGCCCGACGGCAAGCCGTTCTGGTCCGGCGCGGCCTCTCCCGGTTACGCCATCAACGCCAAGACCGAGCACGAGAAGGAGGCCGAGGCGTTCCTGACGTACCTCGGCAGCAAGGAAGGCGTGACGCTGTTCAACAAGCAGACGGCGGCCATGACCACCACGTCGGACGTCACCCCCGAGATCGACAAGGTGCTGGAGCCCAACCTCCAGGCGCTCAGGGACGGCACCTTCTACCTGCCGCAGATCGCCTGGCCACGGGCGCAGGACGCGCTCAACACCGAGGCGGTCGCGCAGCTCCAGCTGATGGTGCAGGGCCAGGAGCAGCCGGCCGACGTGGCCGCCGCGCTCGACAACCGGCTCAAGGGCCAGAGCTGACATGACGGCGTTCGGCACGAGGGCGCCTGCCGCGACGGGCGCCCTGTCCTGGCTGATCTCGCCGAAACGGCTGGAGGGGCTGCGGCTGCAGGCGTTCCTGGTGCCGATCGGGATCGTGTTCGCGGTGCTGTTCGCGATCCCGCTGGCGCAGTCGCTCTACTTCAGCGTGACCGACTTCAACGGCTACTCGACGGAGGTCAACTTCGTCGGGCTGGAGAACTACCGGAAGATCTTCTCAGACCCGGCCATGCTGGCCGGGCTGGGGTTCACGCTGCTGTACGCGATCGGCACCACGCTGATCATCACCCTGCTGGCGATCCCGCTGGCCGTGCTGCTCAACCGGCGCTTCTTCGGCCGGAGCGTGGTGCGGGCCGTCTTCTTCTTCCCCGCCATCCCCAGCATCGCGATCCTCGGCCTGGTGTGGGGGTTCATCCTGTCGCCGCTCGGGTCGGGCGCCATCAACAGCCTGCTCGGAGAGCTGGGCCCGGTGCCCTGGCTGTCCGACAGCACGCTCGCCCAGCTGTCGGTCATCATGGTCGCCGTCTGGTCGTCCACCGGCTGGCACGCCATCCTCTACCTGGCGTACCTGCAGTCGATCCCCGACGACTACTACGAGGCCGCACGGGTGGACGGCGCCTCGCCGCGCCAGTCGTTCCTCTCCATCACGCTGCCGCTGCTCGCCCCGGCCGTCACCATCAGCTCGCTGCTGCTGATGACCGGCGGCCTGAAGGTCTACGACCTGCCCTACACCCTCACCAAGGGCGGCCCCGGCTACGCCACGTTCACCATCACCCAGTCGATCATCCAGAGCGGCATCGCGCAGGCCAAGTTCGGCCAGGCCTCGGCGCTGGCGGTGGTCTTCATGCTGGTCGTCGGCGCGGTCGTGGCCGTCCAGCTGGTCCTGTCGAGCCGGCTCGAAGGGCGCCTGTCATGAGAAGGCCGCTGCTCAGCTTCGCGATGATCCTGGCCGCCGCCGTGGTCGGCGTGCCCTTCTACTACATCGTCGTCAACACCTTCAAGACACAGGCGGAGACGTCGGCCTCACCACTGGGCCTGCCGTCGGGCCTGTACCTCGACAACTACGCGCGGGTCTTCGAGAGCACGCCGATCCTGCAGTCCTTCCTCAACACGCTGTACGTCACCGCCGTCTCCATCGTGATCATGCTGATCATCGGGTCGATGGCGGCGTACGCGATGCTGCTGCGCAAGACGCTGCTCAACCGGGTGGCCGGCGCGCTGCTCGTGATCGCGTTCCTGGTGCCGGGGCAGGCCACGCTGATCCCGGTCTACCGGATCCTCGTGCAGCTGCGGCTGGTCGACAGCCTCGAAGGGCTCATCTTCCTGTACGCCGCCGGCTCGGTCTTCTGCTACTTCCTCATCCAGGGCTACCTGCGGTCACTGCCGATCTCGATCTTCGAGGCGGCACGCATCGACGGCGCGGGGCCATGGCAGATCTACTGGCGGATCGTGCTGCCGCTCATCCGGCCCATCCTCATCACGGTCGGCGTGTTCCAGACCATGTGGATCTGGAACGACTTCATCACGCCGAACGTGTTCATCAGCTCGCCCGACAAGCAGACCCTGGTGCTACAGGTCTACAAAGCGGTCGGGCAGTACTCGGTGGACTGGCCGGCGTTCATGACGCTCAGCGTGATCGTGCTGACCCCCGTCGTGATCTTCTTCATCGCGATGCAGCGGCACATCGTCAACGGGCTGCTGCGGGGGAGCGTCAAGGGTTGACGCGTGAGAGGATGCGGGCCGTGCGGGTGATCCAGAAATGGTGACGATCCAGGACGTGGCCAGGGCCGCGGGGGTGTCCGCCATGACGGTGTCCCACGTGCTCAACGACCACCCCCATGTCAGGGCCGAGACGCGCGAGCGCGTGCTGCAGGCCATCAACCAGCTCGACTACCGGGTCAACGTGGCGGCGCGCAACCTTCGTACCGGGCGGACCGGCACGATCGGGCTCGCCGTACCCGAGGTGGACCGGCCGTACTTCGGGCAGCTCGCGGCCGAGATCATCACGGCGGCGGCCCGGCACAACCTCAAGGTGGCCATCGAGCAGACCGGCGCCTCGCGCGAGGGCGAGCTGGACGCGCTCGCCCTGTCCCGCAACCGCCTCTACGACGGGCTCATCCTCAGCACCGTCGGGCTCGGGCCGACCGACACCGACCTGCTCAAGGTCGACTACCCCATCGTCATCCTGGGGGAGCGCATCTTCGACGGGCCCGTGGACCACGTCGCCATGCCCAACGTCGAAGGCGCCCGTGCCGCCACCGCCCACCTGATCGAGCGGGGCTGCCGCCGCATCGCGCTCGTCGACGGCGGCGCCCAGGGCGAGGAGGTCAACGTCTCCAGCCTGCGCTTCACCGGCTACTGCGAGGCGCTCGACGAGGCCGGTGTCGCCTTCGACGCGCGGCTCGTGGCCCCGACCTCGCGGTTCACGATGGAGGGCGGAGCCGCTGCGGCCAGGCGCCTGGTGGACGACGGGGTGGAGTTCGACGGCGTGTTCTGCGTGACCGACACGGTGGCGATCGGCGTGCTGCGCGGGCTGGCCGACCGGGGCGTACGCGTGCCCGACGAGGTGAAGGTCATCGGCTTCGACAACATCGCCGAAGGCGGCTACATCGTGCCCTCCCTGTCGTCGATCGACCCCGACCACACGCTGATGGCCGACACGGCCGTCCGGTTCCTCGCCAAGCGGATCACGGAGAAGGGCAAGAAGCGGGAGGTGGCGCGCGAGTTCGTCAGCCGCTTCACGGTCGTGGCCCGCGAGTCCACCGGCGGGGCGTGAGGCCGGCCGCCATTGACATGAATGCGCACCCTCCGTGCCCCCCGGCCGAAGCCGTCACCCAGAGCCCCGGCCCGCGGACCATCGTCACCGCCGACCCCGATCCCCGCAGCCTGTTCTCCAAGATCCGCGTGGGCAACGTCGAGTTCGAAGGGACCCCGGGAACCTCATCAAGGACGTTCTCCCCGGTGGGACCGCGTCCGCCGCGAGGTGTCCCGAAAGGCGATCATCACCCACCGTGCCGGCGGACGCGCGGCCGGGGAGCACCATCCACGTCATCGTCGAGGTGAAGGACGACGGCAGCCCGGCGCTGACCGCCTACCAGCGCATCATCGTGACCGTGAGATGACCCGGCGCAGGTGAAGCCCGTACCTGACCAGTCGCAGCGCTGAGAGCGCGTGGCAGCGCGCTGTCAGACCCGTATCAGCGGCCGCGGCCATCGTCGTACGTGCACGCCAGAGCGTACGAGAAGCCGAGAGGGAATCACATGTCGCAGGAGAAGCTGGCCGAGTTCGTCGAGGCGGCGGCCAAGGAGTTCGGGATCCCCGGTGTCGCCGTCGGGGTGCTGGCCTGGGGCCGGGAGTTCGTCGCCGCTCATGGCGTGACGAGCCTCGACAACCCGTTGCCGGTCGACGACCGGACCCTGTTCCATCTGGGCTCGGTGACCAAGACCTTCACCGCGACCGCGCTGATGCGCCTGGTCGCGGAGGGCAAGGTGGAGCTGGACGCGCCGGTGCGCCGCTACGTGCCCGAGCTCACGCTCGCCGACGAGGCCGCCGCCGCGCGGATCACCGTGCTGAACCTGCTCAACCACACCGCCGGCCTGGACTGGAACCTGATCGACGTGGAGGAGGAGGACGGCTCCCTGGCCGCGTTCGTGGCGCAGCTGGCCGGCCTGCCGCTGATCGCGCCGCCCGGTGCCCGGGCCTCCTACAGCCAGGCGGGCTACAACCTGGCCGGCCGGATCATCGAGAACGTCACCGGCCTGAGCTACGAGAAGGCCGTGTCCGCGCTGGTCCTGGAGCCGGCCGGGCTGTCGAACACCTTCTTCGAGCTGGACGACGTCATGGTCCGCCGCTTCGCCGTCGGCTACAACCGCGGCGAGGACGGCATGCTGCGGTTCGCGCGGCCGTGGAAGTCGAGGCGGGCCGGCATGCGCGGCAACAACCCCGGCGGCGGCCTCGCCTCCTCCGTCAGCGACCTGCTGGCCTGGGCCCGCTTCCACCTGGGCGCCGCAGAGGGGGTGCTGCCCGCCGAGACGCTGCGGAGCATGCGGGAGCCGACGGTCGAGCTGCGGGCCAGCACGCTCGGCGACGCCTTCGGCATCTGCTGGTTCCTGCGCGAGGTGGACGGGGTGCGTACCATCGGGCACGGCGGATCCGGCAACGGCCAGTTCGCCGAGCTGCTCATCGTGCCCGAACACGACTTCGCCGTCGTCTCGCTGGCCAACGCCGGTCCGGACGGCTACCGCTTCAACGAGAGCGTCGCGCGCTGGGCGCTGGAGCACTACCTCGGCGTGGTCGAGCGGGACCCCGAGCCGATCCCGTACGACCCGGCGCGGGCGGAGGAGGTCGCCGGCCGCTACGAGATCGACGCCATGAACCTCGACCTCGCCACCGACGGCACCCGGCTCACCCTCGAGGTCGGGATCAAGCCGGAGATCCGCCAGGCGTCGGAGACCGAGATGCCCCCGGACTACCCGCCGGCCGCCGTGGGCTTCCTGCCCAATGACGGCGACGAGTACATCATCACCGAGGGCGGCCTGAAGGGGCAGCGCGGCTTCTTCACCCGCGACGACAGCGGCACGGTCGTGGGCGTCGACCTCGCCGGCCGGCTGTTCGACCGGACCACGGCCACCTCCTGATCAATGCGCGCCTGAGCCGGCCTATGACAGCGCGGCGGCGCGCTCCAGGAACAGGTCGCGCTCGCGGACGTTCCGGGTCAGCCCGGCCGCGCGCCGGAACTCGGCGGCCGCCTCCTCGGCCCGGCCGAGCTTGGCCAGCAGGTCACCGCGGACGGCGGGCAGATGCGCGTACTCCCGCAGGGCGCGCTCGTCCCGGAGGCCGTCGGCGATCTCCAGCCCGCGCTCGGGCCCGTACGCCATGCCGACCGCGACCGCCCGGTTCAGCTCGACGATCGGCGAGGGCGTGAGGTGGGCCAGCAGCCGGTAGAGGGCCGCCATGCGTTCCCAGTCGGTGGCCTCCGGGGTGAGCGCGCGGGCGTGGCACGCGGCGATGGCCGCCTGCAGCCCGTACGGCCCGAGCGTGCCCAGCTCCTCGGCGCGGCGCAGCGCGGCCAGGCCGCGGCGGACCAGGAGCCGGTCCCAGCGGCTGCGGTCCTGGTCGAGCAGCAGGATGGGCGAGCCGTCGCGGGCGGTCCTGGCCGGGATGCGCGAGGCCTGGATCTCCATGAGCGCGAGCAGGCCGTGCACCTCGGGCTCCGCGGGCATGAGCCCGGCCAGCACGCGGCCGAGGCGCAAGGCCTCCTGGCACAGCGACGGGCGGATCCAGTCGTCGCCGGAGGTCGCCGCGTACCCCTCGTTGAAGATCAGGTAGATGACCTCCAGGAGGGAGGCCAGCCGCGCGGGCAGCTCGGCGGGCGGCGGCAGCTCGATCGGGATCCTCTTGTCGGCGAGGGTGCGCTTGGCCCGCGAGATGCGTTGCCCGACGGTGGGCTCCGGGACGAGGAAGGCGCGGGCGATCTCGGCCGTGGACAGGCCGCCGAGCAGGCGAAGGGTGAGCGCGAGGCGCCCCTCGGCGGGCAGCTCGGGATGGCAGGCGGTGAAGATCAGGCGGAGCAGGTCGTCGCCGATGTGGTCGTCGAGGGCCTCGTCGAGCTCGGCCTCCGCCGACTCCTGGCGCAGCTCCATGTCCCGGCCGATCTGCTGCAGCTTGCGCTGGTAGGTGTCGCGGCGGCGGAACTGGTCGAGGGCCTGGTGCTTGGCCGCGAGCGTCAGCCAGGCGCCCGGATTGTCGGGTACGCCCTTACGCGGCCACTCTTCGAGCGCGGCCACCAGCGCGTCCTGCGCCAGCTCCTCGGCCAGCCCGATGTCGTTGACCATGCGGGCCAGGGCGGCGATGACCCGGGCGGACTCGATCCGCCACACCGCCTCCACCGCCCGGTGCGAATCGGCTACCGTCATGCGTCCTGCATACAGCATCCGGCCGCGGACGTGGTCCGCGGCCGGATGGGCACGGGGTCAGGCCGGCGGGGCGAAGTCCTCGGGCCCGAACAGCCGCAGCACGTCCGATTCGCCCTCCCAACCCGGCCACAGGTCACGGTGGAGCTTGACGAAGCGGGTGGTCCACTCCACGGCTTCCTCCTTGCTCCTGACCTCGTACAGTGCGTAGCTGATCAGCTCCTTGGCCTCGGCGAACGGGCCGTCGCTGACGGTCAGCCGGCCCCCGCTCACCTCGACCCGCGCCCCCTCGGAGCTGGGGGCCAGGCCGCTGTTGTCGAGCAGGGCCCCGGCCTCGGTGGCCTCCTGGCCGAGCTTGAAGATGGCCTCCATGAGGTCGGCCGGCGGCGGCCCGTCGGGCTGGGCGTTGACTTTGAGGGTGACCAGGTAGCGCATGGTGACATTTCCTTTCTCTATGGGGTGGTCAGGCGCGGGAGAGGTTCAGGGACAGTAGCGACAGCCAGCTCCAGATCGCCACGATGCCGGCGACGAACAGCAGGTTGGTCCAGGCGACGCCGCCGCCGCTCGCGATGCCGACGAACGAGCCGAGGAACAGCGTGCCGGTGACGCGGGAGTACAGGGCCCAGCCTGTGCGGCCCTCACGCGACTGCCGGGAGGCGATGACGTAGCAGGCCGCGGCCATGCACAGGAACCCGACGCCGCCGACGGCCAGGTGCAGGGTACCCGACAGGGTGATGACGCCCGGGCCTTCCGGGGTCCCGGCGGGGAAACCCATCGCGGGGTCGGCGGGGAAGATCGCGGCGCCGATCATGCTGGCGCCGAACACGCCGACCAGGATCGGCGCCCACCGGGCTCCCCGGCCGGGCGCCAGGGCGCGGCGCAGGCCGGCGGCGGCGGCGATGGTGGCCAGGGCGGTGAGGACGAAGTTGGCGGTCTGGATCCAGCCGAGTTCGCCGTTGGCCAGGAAGCTCCACGGGTGGCGGGCCAGGTCGAAGCCCTGCCGGGTGAACGCCTGGGCGAGGGCGACGATCACGTAGAACGGACCGGCGACGACGC
This sequence comes from Nonomuraea sp. NPDC003201, assembly GCF_053590415.1. Lineage (NCBI taxonomy): Bacteria > Bacillati > Actinomycetota > Actinomycetes > Streptosporangiales > Streptosporangiaceae > Nonomuraea > Nonomuraea sp. NPDC003201. Next base: position 27,760 of record NZ_JBSFTC010000042.1, on the reverse strand, counting down.
CGCAGCCGAGGAGCAGGCGCTGGGTGGAGGTGGGTCGGGCGGGGGAGTGGGCAAGCTGCCGGGTCATGGTCGTCAACCTCGCGTCGGCGGGGCCGGCCCATCCGGCCCTCTGGACACGCTGCGAACGAGGGGAGGCGTTTTCGACACGCGCCCGGAAGTTTTTTCAAGATTTATTCGGCGAACATCCCCTGCCCGGGAGTCAGCAGGTGGCGGGGGTCGAATCGGGCCTTCGCGTGCTCGACGGCGGCCCACAACGGGCCGTAGTGGTCCTTCCAACCGGCCCGCGTGAGCGCGACGGCGCTGACGGGATAGAGGTGGCCGCCGATGGCGCGGATGCGGTCGTACGCCGCGCGGTTGGTCTTGACCAGCCTGTCCACCAGCAGGGGATCGTCGGCGGGGAAGCACACGAGGCTGCAGAGGAACGCGACCTCCCCCTCCGGCAGGCGCACCAGCGGCGTGCGCACGCGGCCGGGGCGGATGGGGTAGAGCAGGATGCGCCCGAACTCTCCCAAATCCTCCTGGGTCACGTCGGCGAGGAGCTCCGCGGCCAACCCGTCGGCGGCCGCGTCCGGGACGAAGGAGTGCAGCCAGGGATGGGGATGGTGCCAGGTGCCCGCCGCCCGCAGGTGGCTCTCGAGCTTGCTCAGCCGCAGGAACAGCTCCCGGTACGGCAGATCGACGCGCTCGGCCCGGTCGCGGAGGTCGGACAGGCCGGCCAGCGTCTCCTCGTCATCGGGCGGCGAGCCGGCCGAGTGACCGACCCCTACCTCGACCACGCACTGCCGGCCCGGCCGGATCGTGCCTTGCAGGAAGTCGACCCGGTCCGTGGACAACAGGCGGCGCTGGTCGGCCGTCATCGCCCGGTGGTCCGGGTAGGACAGGGTGTGCAGGCGGACCCGTTCGGGAGCGCGGACGAGCCGGAGGACGGCCCGGGTGATGATCCCGTACTGGCTGAGCCCGCCGCGTACGGCGTCGAAGAGCTCGGGACGCGCGCTCGCCGAGCACGTGACGACCTCGCCCTCGCCCGTCACCACCTCCAGCTCGATGACGTTGCAGCTCTGGAAACCGTGCCGGAACGTCATGCCGCCCAGACCGCCCGCGGAAACGGTCCCGCCGACCGAAAGGTCGAGATAGTCGGTGAGCACCGGCGGGGTGAGGCCGTGCGGCAGGGTGGCGTCGAGCACCGACCGCCAGGTCGCGCCGCCGCCCACGGTCACGCGATCGGCCTCCACCGCGTGCACGGCGTTCAGGTCGCTCATGTCGATCACGAGACCGTCCTCGGCCTGCGCCCGGCCGTAGACGGAATGGCCCTGCCCGCGGGCGGCCACGGGCATCCCCTGCTCGGCCGCCCGGCCTACCGCGGCGGCCACGTCCGGGGCCGATCCCGGCCGGCACACGGCCGCGGGCCGCCGCCTGATCAGGTGCCCGAAATCGTCACTCGCGGCATCCAGGCATTCCGGCGCGTACAGCCACGCTTCCTTGCTCATCCCGGCCCCCGAACTCGCCATGGTCACTCAGGGTCACCATAAGTCAACCATGAGCTCGGCGGCCTTGCGGACATCGGCGTCCAGCGGGCGGTCGGGGTCGACCGGAGGGATCGCCTCGATCAGGGCGTCGAGGAGCGCCGCGCAGCCCGGAGCCGTGGGGCGGCGGGCGCCGACGTGCGCGGCCTGCCGCAGCCCCACCGCGAGCGAGCCGCAGAGCAACCGCAGCAGGGCGGCCGTGTCGTAGGCGCGAAGGGCGGCCTGGGTGCCGAACGGCACCACGTCCTGGTTGTGCAGGTTGGTCGGCAGGCTCTGCATGCTGACCGGTACGGCGGCGTGGCGGATCTCGGCGACGAACGCGGTGGTGGCGAGCTGCACCCCCTGCATCCCGTGTTGACGGCCGGGCCCGGCGGCGAGCATCGGGGGCAGACCGCCGTTGCGGGCCGGGTCGACGAGGAGGTCCAGCTGCCGCTCGGCGAGGTTGCCGAGCTGAGCGGTGACCATCGCGAGGACATCGGAGGCGAAGGCGGCCGGCTGCCCGAAGAAGTTGCCGCCGTGCACCACCAGGTCGTCGTCGGGGAAGAACAGCGGGTTGTCGCTGACGCCGGACAGGTCGGCCGCGACGACGCCGTCCACGTACCGCAGGGCATCCTCGGCGGCGCCCAGCAGCTGGGGAGAGCAGCGGATGCTGTACGGCTCCTGCAGCGCGCGCGTGCCGGCCGGGACGATCCCGGAAAGGTGCTTGCGCATGCCGTCGGCGACGTCGGCCGCGCCCGGATGGCCGTACGCCGCGATCAGGCGCGGGTCGAGGAAGCCCGGATCGCAGCCCAGCAGATCGACCAGCAGACAGGTGAGCGCCTGCATCGCGCGGTGGGCGGAGCGGACGCCGTCCAGGGCCAGGGCGGTCGCGGCGGTGGTGAGGGACGTGCCGTTGACCAGCGCGAGGGCGTCCCGGCCGTCGAGCGTCAACGGGGTCAGCCCGGCATGGTGGAGCGCCTCGGCCGCGGGCATCCGCCGGCCGTCGACGTACGCCTCCCCCCGGCCGCGCAGCGCCTGGGCGGCACAGGCGAGCGGGATCAGGTCTCCGCTCGCGCCGACCGAGCCGTACCGGGGGATCGCCGGTACGAACGTCGTCGCGAACATCGCGGCGAGCCCGTCGATCACGTGCGCCGAAACCCCGGACACCCCCTGCGCGAGCGACCACACCCGCACGAGAAGCGCGGCCCGGCTCACCTCATGGGCGAGATCCGGCCCCTGCCCGGCACCGAGGTGGGCCAGGGTGTTGTCACACTGGTCCGCCTCCTCCTCCCGGCCGGGGAACCCGACCAGGGCGCCGAAGCCGGTGGTCGCGCCGTAGACCGGACGTTCCTCCTCCCGCAGCACGTCGCGGAGGAAGTCACGGCCGCGCTCGACCCGGTCGCGGACGCCCGCGTCGACCACGACGGACACCGGTGTGGCGGCGCGGCGCAGGTCGGCCGAGCGGAGCGGGGCGCTGAGATCTATGGAAACTTCGGCGGCGGGCATGCCCGGACCATAGGCGGACAATTCTCAGAATCTTCTGAGAATTCGTCCGTAGCTTCCAGATCATGGCGCATGACTACCTGATCATCGGGGCCGGACCGGCCGGGCTGCAGCTCGCCGCATCGCTCGAACGTAGCGGTCATGACTATGTCGTCCTGGAACGCGGAGCCGGACCGGGCACCTTCTTCACCAGGTTCCCGCGGCACCGCCAGCTGATCTCCATCAACAAGGTGCACACCGGATACGCGGACCCGGAGCTGCGGCTGCGGATGGACTGGAACTCGTTGCTGAGCGACGATCCCGAGCTGCTGTTCACCCGGTACAGCGAGCGGTACTTCCCGCAGGCCGACGATCTCGTGCGCTACCTGACCGACTTCGCGGCGGCGACCGGCGTCCGGGTGAGCTACGACACCGACGTCGTCCGGATCAGCCGGGACGACGGCGGGTTCACCGCCACCGACCGCGGCGGACGCTCGTGGACGGGCCGGCGGCTGGTCATGGCCACCGGCGTGTCCCGGCCGTACGTCCCGTCGATCCCCGGCATCGAGACCGCCGAACGCTACGACACGTTCGAGACCGACCCGGCGTCCTTCGCCGACCAGCGGGTCCTGGTGATCGGCAAGGGCAACTCGGGGTTCGAGACCGCCGACGCGCTCATGGAGCAGGCCGCGGTCATCCACATCGCCGGGCCGCACTCCATCAGGATGGCCTGGCAGTCGCATTACGTCGGGCACCTGCGCGCGGTGAACAACAACTTCCTCGACAGCTACCAGCTGAAGTCCCAGAACACGGTCCTCGACGGCACGGTGGAGAGCATCGAACGCGGCGATGACGGCCGCTACCGGGTGATGTTCCGCTACGCCCGCACCGTGGAGGCGCTGCGCGAGCTGTTCTACGACCGGGTGATCGTGTGCACCGGGTTCCGCTTCGACGCCTCGGCGTTCGACGACGGCTGCCGGCCCGCGCTGGTCATCGACGACAGGTTCCCGGAGCAGACGCCGGCGTACGAGTCGGTCAACGTGCCCGATCTGTACTTCGCCGGCACGCTCACCCAGCAGCGCGACTTCAAGAAGGCCACCAGCGGGTTCATCCACGGCTTCCGCTACGGGGTGCGCGCGCTGCACCGGATCCTGGCCACCCGCTACCACGACGGGACCTGGCCGGCCGAGCAGGTGGATCCGGCCCCGGACGCGATAAGTGACGCGATCATCGCCAGGGTCAACCGCTCCTCCGCGCTCTGGCAGCAGTTCGGCGTACTCGGCGACCTGGTCACCGTGGACGGCGCCACCGCGCTCTACCAGGAGGAGGTGCCGGTCGCCTACGTCGCCGACGGCGGGCTCGGCCCGGCCCGGCACGCGTTCGTCGTCACCCTGGAGTACGGAAAGGATCACGACGCCGTCGACCCGTTCGACATCTCGGTCCCGAGGGTCGTCGAGAACGACGCCGTCAACGCCCACGACGCGAGCTACCTGCACCCGGTGGTGCGGCACTACCGCGACGGGGCGCCGGCCGGCGTCCACCACCTCGCCGAGAACCTGGAGAACCAGTGGGACCTGCCGGCGGTGCACCAGCAGCCGCTGGCCGTCTTCGTCAAGGAGTGCCTTGCCGACGCCGGCTGAACCGTACCCGGGTGTCGTCCTCGACCTCCTCGCCGCGGCCGGGGACCGGCCCGTCTTCGAGCACGGCGACCGTGCCGTCACCGGCGCGCAGCTGCTCGGCCTCGTCCGGCGGATGGCGGCCGGGCTGCGCGCCGCGGCCGTCGGGCCGGGGGACGGCCTGGCCATGCTGCTGGGCGTCACCCCCGAAGCGTTCGCCGCGATCATCGCCGGGTACGTCGTGGGAGCCCGGGTCGTCGGCGTGCGGCCAGGGCTGCCCGACGGCCAGCTGCGCCACCTGCTCCGCCAGGACGTCGCCGCCGTCGTGACCGACGCGCCGACCGGTCCGGAACACGCGCCGCGCACGCTGACCGTGCCGGAGCTGCTGGCCGCGCCCGACGACGGCGGCCCGCCGCGGCTGTCCGGCCGGCCGCACGATGTCGCCCGGCTCCTTCACACCAGCGGCAGCACCGGCACGCCGAAGGCGTGCGCGCAGACGTACGCCGCCATGAACGCGGCGTGGACGGCCCGGCCGCGGGCATGGCCGCCGGCGATCCGGGAGCTGGCGTCCCGGCTGCGGCGCTACCTCGTGTTCGGCTCGCTGAGCAGCCAGGTGATGATGGAGTACGGCGTGCTCACGCTCGCCGCGGGCGGCATCATGGTCGTCGCCGACCCGCAGGCGTTCCCCGACGCGATCGTCAGGCATCGGGCCTCCGCCACCGTCATCACCGTGCCCCGCCTGTACAGACTCGTCGCCGCGCAGCGTGACGACCCGGCGGACCTGAGCAGTCTCCGGGCGCTCATGGTGTCCGGGTCGCCACTGGCGGCGTCCCGGCTCCGAGAGGCGCTCGACGTGCTCGGCCCGGTCGTGTTCCAGGGCTACGGGCAGACCGAGACCGGCACGATCTCGATGGCCACGCCGTCGGACGTCCCTCCCTCGGTCGGGTTCCCGCCTGACGTCATCGACGTCGTGATCCGGGACGCGGACGGCAGGCCCGTCCCGCCCGGCGTCGACGGCGAGCTGTACGTCCGCACACCCGCGCAGGCCATCGGCTACTGGGCCGAACCGGCGGAGAGCGCGGAGGTGTTCGTCGACGGGTGGGTGCGCACCCGGGACCTGGGCCACTTCGACGAGGACGGGCGGCTGTACCTGGCAGGGCGGACGCGGGACGTCGTCATCGTCAACGCGAATCTCTACTACGCCGGCCCGATCGAGCGGGTTCTGGCCACGTCCCCCGACGTCGCGGAGGCGTACGTGGTCGGCGCCCCCGACGAGGACACCGGCGAGGCGGTGCACGCGTTCGTGGTGCCGGTGGCGGGCCGGGCCCCGGACCTCGGCGAGCTGCGGAGGCTGGTCCGTGAGCAACTGGGTGACGCGTGTGTGCCGGCGACCATCACCGTCATCGAAGAGGCGCCACCGGCGCCGAACGGCAAACCGGACAAGCGCCTCCTGATGACCGCGATACCCCGAGCGGAGGCTTAGCAGCAGGTCGGACGGTGCCGCTCACATGCCGCCGGGACGCTCGATCGACCGGATGACGGAGTCGGGGACGATCAGGTCCGCCTTCGGCTTGGTGGTGGCGATCAGATCGGCGTTGCGCTGGTCGACCTCCGCCACCCAGCTCACCGCGTGCTCCGGCGGCTTGCCGAAGCGGATGTGCCGGGTGACCAGCCGGTCCACGCGCTCGGCGTGGTCCAGATCGCAGTACCAGACCTCGTCCAGCCAGGGGCGTACGCGGCCCCAGTCGCCCTCGTCGAGCAGGAGGTAGTTGCCCTCGGTGATGATCAGGCGGGCGGCGCGGGGGACCGGGATGCTGCCGGCGATGGGCTGCTCCAGGTCGCGCTCGAAGGCGGGGGCGTAGACCACGTCCTCCTCGTCCTCGCGCAGGCGGCGGAGGAGGGCGGCGTAGCCGGCGGCGTCGAAGGTGTCGGGGGCGCCCTTGCGGTCGCGGCGGCCGAGCCGGTCGAGTTCGACGTCGGCCAGGTGGAAGCCGTCCATCGGGACGTGGGCCACCCAGTCGGCGGTGAGGCCGGGCGGCGGCTCCTGCCGGAGCAGGCGGGTGAGGGTCACCGCGAGCGTGGTCTTGCCCGCGCCGGGGCCGCCGGTGATGCCCAGCAGGGCCCGCCGGCCACCCCAGGCGCGGGCCCGGGCGAGGAGGTCGTCCAGGCTCATCGGGCCGGGCTGGTGTGGAGGTGGCCGGCGATGAAGGCGCGGGCGTGCCGGGCGAGGTCTTCGCCGTCGTCCCACAGGTTGCGCCAGATCGCCAGGTCGTTGGAGAGCCCTTCCATCACGACCGCCGAGGAGAACGACTCGAAGGTGATCGGCCCCCGGTATCCGATGTCGCCCAGGACGTGGAAGAACGCGGTGAAGTCCAGGTGGCCGGAGCCGAGGTAGCCACGGTGGTTCTCGCCGATGTGGACGTAGCCCAGCCGGTCGCCGACCTCGCGCACGGGGCGGACGAGGTCGTCCTCCTCGATGTTCATGTGGTACGTGTCGAGGTGGATCAGGACGTTGTCCTCGCCGATGTCGTCGGCGAGCCGCAGCGCGTCGCGGGCGGTGTTGATGACGTTGGTCTCGTACCGGTTGCAGATCTCCAGGCCGAGCGTCATGCCGTGGCCGCTCGCCTCCTGGGCCAGCCGGCGCAGCACCGCGACCACGTTGCGCCGCCCCGCCTCGGTGAGCGGCCGGCCGTACTTGCCGAGCGCGCTGTAGAGCGCGCCGGTGAAGTGGGTGCCGCCGAGCTCGCGGGTCGTGGCCAGGGAGTCGTGCAGCAGCTTCTCGCCGCGCTCGACCACGGCCGGGTCGTCGCTGGAGACGTCGGCGTCGAAGGCGAGGCCGCGGGAGCAGGCCACGCCCAGCCCGGCCGTACGCAGGGCCTCGCGCGCGGCGGCGACGTCGAGGTTCGCCGAGTCGTGCAGCGAGATCTCCAGCAGGTCGAAGCCGGTCGCCTTGGTCTTGTCGATCGCGTACGCCAGCGAGTCCGGGCCGGTGTCGCCGACCCAGACGAGAGCGTGGACGCCGATGGGATTGGTGGTCATCTGAGTGGATTGCCTTTCTGGGGCGTCAGTTGCTGAGCGCGCCGGTGATCAGGGCGACGATCTCCTCGCCGGTGGTCTCGGCCGTACGCCGCCCGCCCACGCAGCGCCCGGCCCGCATCACCCACACCTGCTGGCTGAGCCGCATGACCTGGGCGAAGTTGTGGCTGATGAGCAGGACCGCGTGCCCCTCGTCGCGAAGTCTGAGGATCAGCTCCTCGACCCGGGCGGTCTCCTGCACGCCGAGCGCGGCCGTGGGCTCGTCCATGATCACGAGCTTGGAGCTGAACCCGGCGGCGCGGCAGATGGCCACGGCCTGGCGCTGGCCGCCCGAGAGCCGGCGTACGCGGGACTTCACCGCGGGCACGTTGACGGCGAGCGTGGAGACCATCTCGCGGGCGCGGGCCTGCATGGCGCGCCGGTCGAGCAGGGCGACCGGGCCGAACCTGCGGACGATCTCGCGGTTGAGGAACAGGTTCTGCCACACCGTGAGGTCTTCCACCAGCGCGAGGTTCTGGTGCACGGTCTCGATCCCGGCCTCGCGGGCGTCCTCCGGGGAGCGGAAGTCGGTCTCGGCGCCGTCGAAGACGATGCGCCCGCTCTGCGGCCGGTGGATGCCGGAGATGCAGCGGACGAGGGTGGACTTGCCCGCGCCGTTGTCGCCGACCAGCGCGGTGATCTCGCCTCGGCGCAGGGTGAGGGAGACGTCGGCCAGCGCGCGTACGCTGCCGAAGGCCAGGGAGACCTCGTGGGCCTCGAGCAGGGGAGTTCCGTTCTCGGTCATCGCTGGAACCTTGTGAGCAGGGCGGCCAGCACCACGACGACGCCGACGGCCAGCGGTTGGTAGAACTGGGAGACCCCGAGCAGGGTCAGCCCGTTGACCAGCGCGACCAGCAGCAGCGCGCCGATGACCGGGCCGATGATGGTGCCCCGCCCGCCGAAGAGGCTCACCCCGCCGAGCACGACCGCGGCCACGGAGTTGAGCAGGAAGGAGGTGTTGGAGGCGGGTTCGGCCGCGCCGACGCGGGCGACCAGGAGCAGCGCCCCCAGCCCGGCCAGCGCGCCGCTGATGGCGTAGACGGCGATCTTGATCCGCCGGGTGCTGATGCCCATCGCGTTGGCCGACTCCGGCGAGCCGCCGGTGGCCAGCACGTGGGTGCCGAACCTGGTGTGGAACAGCACGACGTGCGCCACGATCGCGACCACGATCGCGATCAGGAACGAGTAGCCGAAGATCCCCACTCTCCCGGTGGACAGGGCGAGCAGCGCCGGGTCGATGATCGTGACCGGCTTGCCGTCGGAGAGGATCAGCGCCAGACCGGAGGCCGCCGAGAGCATGCCCAGCGTCACGATGAAGTCCGCGATCTTCCCCCAGGCGGTGATCATGCCGTTGACCAGGCCCGCCACCGCCGCGGCGAGCACGCCCGCCACGCAGGAGAGCGCCAGCCCCCACTGCGCCGTGTACGCCTGGCCGAAGACCACCGCGCCCAGCGTCATCGCCGAGGCGATCGACAGGTCGATGCCGGCGGTGGCGATCACGAACGTCTGGCCCACGGCCAGCACGATCAGGATCGCGGCGGCCAGCAGCATGGAGGTGATGTTGCCGGGGCTGAGGAAGGTCGGATTGAGCGCCTGGAACACGATCACCAGGACGACCAGTCCGACGAGGGCCGCCCACTCCGCCCAGAACCCGACGTCTTTCAGCTTCGCGGCCCAGTGCTCTCCGTCGCGGGCCGCGAGCGTTGCGTTTGCCATGTCTGTCACTCCTCGTCCCACCGGGCCGGACGGCCGGGCAGGACGGCGTAGGCGCTACTTGATGAGGGACGCGAACGGGTCGTCGTAGCTGCCGAACGGCTTGGGTGTGGCCGCCAGCGCCTTGTCCGCGTTCTCCTTGGTGACCAGCTCGACCGGGGCCTTGACGTTGGCGGGCAGCGTCTTGCCGGTCGCCGCCGCCTGGCACGCCTCCACGCCCATCAGCCCGATCGCGTACGGGTACTGGGCGACGGTGCCGTCCAGGGTGCCGGCCTTGACCGCGTCGAGCGCGTCCTTGATGCCGTCGACGCTGATGACCTTGACCTTGCCGGCCTTGCCCGCGTTGGCGACGGCGCGCGCCACGCCCAGCCCCATGTCGTCGTTGGCGACGAAGAATCCGGCCAGGTCGGGGTGCGCCTGCAGCACGTCGGTGGCGGCGGTGAGCGCGGTCTGCCGCTCCCAGTTGGCCGCGACGGTCTGCACCATCTTGACCTTGGGCCCGAGGCCCTGCTTGAAGCCCTCGACCCGGGCGCCGCTGGTCACGTCGCCCGCGATGCCGCCGATGGCCGCGACGTCGCCGCCGTCGGCCAGCAGCTCGGTCATGCGCTGCCCGGCCGTCTTGCCGGCCTCGACGTTGTCGGTCCCGATGTACGTCGCGAGCTTGACGTTCGCGCTCTTGGCCGCCGCCGCGTCGATCGGGCTGTCGATGTTGACCACGGTCTTGTTCTGGGCGGAGAGCTGGGCCAGGCCCTGGACCAGGTTGGTGCCGGAGATCGGGTTGACCACGTAACAGGAGAAGTCCTGCCCGGCCAGGCCGTTGAGCTTGTCCGCCTGGCCGGTCGTGTCCGTGATGGCGTTGGCCGCCTGGACCGTGACCGGCACCTTGGCCGTGGCGGCCTGGTCGTCCATGCCCTGCTTCATCGTCTGGAAGAACGGGTTGTCCAGACCCTTGATCACGGCGGCGATCTTGGGTGTCGCGGTGCCCGCCTCCCCGGCCACGGGGGTGGTCCCGGTGGTCTCGCTGGAGCCGCAGGCAGCCAGCGCGAGCGCGCCCGCAGCGAGAACCGCGCTGAGGGCCGCGGTGCGGCGACCTCGGGTGTTGGCCATCATCGGATGCCCCTTTCAGCGTCGATGGCATGACCGTAACCAGTGTTTCCGTTAGATTGCAACACTGCTTTCGACTTTTTATGTCGAAACATGGCTAACTTCCGTCTAGTGGGAGACATAGCTAGAGTGACCCGTATGGATGCACCGAGCCTGCCCGGCGTGTGGCGGGGAGCCAGCTCAGGCGAGATCCTCAGCCTGTTCCGCGACGCCCCCGACGGCCTGACGAAGGCCGACGTGATGCGCCACACCGGCCTGTCGCGCACCACCGTCAACCAGCGGCTCGACGGCCTGCTCGCGGCCGGTCTGCTGATGCCCGCCGAGGAGGAGGCGCGCACCCGTGGCCGTCCGGCGGGCCAGTTCGTGGTCAACCGTGACCGCGGGGTGCTGCTGGTGGCCGACATCGGCGCGACCGGCCTGCGGGCCGCCGTGTGCGACCTGGCCGGCGAGGTGCGGGCCGAGCGCGAGGTCCGCGCCGAGGTGACGGCGGGCCCGCAGGCCATCCTCACCATCGTGGACGAGCTGTTCACCGAGGTCCTCACCGCGGCCAGGCGCAAGCCCGGCGAGGTGCTCGGCATCGGGCTCGACGTGCCGGGCCCGGTGGACTTCGAGACCGGACGGGTCGTCAGCCCGCCGATCATGACCGGCTGGGACCGCTACGACATCCCCGGCTGGTTCCGCTCCCGCTTCGACTGCCCCGTCCTGGTGGACAAGGACGTCAACGCCATGGCGTACGGCGAGCAGCGGCTGCGCTACCCGGACGTGCCCCACCTGCTCATGCTCAAGATCGGCACCGGCGTCGGCACCGGCCTCATCGCCAGCGGCAAGGTGCACCGCGGCGCCGACGGCGCGGCCGGCGACGTCGGCCACATCCAGGTCACGGTGGACGACGTGGCCGAGCCGCCCATCTGCCGGTGCGGCAACGCGGGCTGCGTCGAGGCGTACGCCGGGGGCTGGGCCATCGTGCGCGACCTGCGCGAGGCGGGCCGCGACGTGACCACCGTGGACGACGCCGTACGCCTGATCCGCAGCGGCGACCTCGTCGCGGTGCGGCTCGCCCGGCGCGCGGCCCGCATCCTCGGCGGCGCGATCGCCGACACGGTCAACCTGTTCAACCCGCGCGTCATCGTCATCGGCGGGCAGCTCGCCCACACCGACGAGCAGCTCTTCGCCGGCATCCGCGAGATCGTCTACCGGCGCTCGCTCCCGCTGGCCACCCGCAACCTGCAGATCGTGCGCAGCGACCTCGACCCGCACGCGGGCGTGCTCGGCCTGGCGCAGCTGCTGGTCGACGGCATCTACACCCCCGCGCGGGTCCAGCAGCTCGTGGACGGCGCCGTGGCATAGCGAGCCGGTGAAAGTTACAGGCTTTCCGGCGCGTTCGCCCAGGTCGCGATCGCCTGTCCTTGACCGGGCCGTAGCTCCGCGGAAAGAGTCGATCCGAACCTTTCTGGGTTGGGAGTCCGATGAGTTACGTTCGTCGCCGGTTGCTTGCCATCCTGCTTCCCGGTTTCCTGGTCGTGCTCTGCGCCTTCGTGTCCTTGACGGAACAGTCCGCCGGTGCGGTCGCCGACCCGCCCGGCCCGGTGACCGGCAACGCCACCTACTTCGACGGACTCGGCTCGCCGTACGGCGGCTGCGGGATGCCCCAGGCGAGCCTCGACTCGCAGGACTTCGTCGCGCTCAACGTCTACAACACCCCCGGCGACTACGCCTTCTACCCCCGGCCCCTGACGGGAGCCAACCTCAGCAAGGCCGGGTTATGGAACAACGGCCTCAACTGCGGCCGCTACGTGCAGGTCGAGATCAGCGACTACTGCACGGGCACCAACGACGGCGCGCCGAACCAGGCGTTCTGCCGCAACGGCTCCTGGGTCTCCGACGCCTACAACGGCGCGAAGCTGACCATGCTCGTCGCCGACAGCTGCGGTGACTCCAACGGCTGGTGCCGCGACGATCCCTACCATCTGGACCTGTCCAAGGACTCGCTCAACCGGTTCGTGAAGAACGGTGGCGCTATCGGGGACATGTACCCCAACCACTGGAACAACCGGCACGTCACCTGGTCGTTCGTCCCCGCGCCCAACTACAGCGGCGACATCAACATCGGCTTCCTGCAAGGTGCCCAGGTCTGGTGGCCGGCCATCTCCGTCTCGCACCTGGCCAACGGCATCCACGGCGTCGAGTACTACGCCAACGGCGCCTGGCAGACGGCCCAGATGAACAGCGACATGGGCCAGTCCTACGTCATCGGCGGGACCACGTCGGGTGGCGGCCAGTTCCAGATCCGGGTGCGGGACGCCACGGACACGCTGATCAACGGCGGGCGCGTGTACAGCTTCTCGCTGCCGTCGGCCTGCGCCCCGCAGTGCGGCTCGCCGTACACCAAGGTCACCTACACCACCTCACAGGGCCCGACCTCCACGCCTACGCCGACCCCGACGGTGACTCCCACGGTGACCCCCACGGTGACCCCGACCGTGACGCCCACGGGCGGCACCGGCGTCTCCTGCAGCGTGAACCACCAGGTCGCCAGCGCCTGGCAGGGCGGCTTCACGGCCAACGTGACGGTGAAGAACACGGGCACCACGACCTGGAACAACTGGACGATCACGTGGACCCCGCCGTCCGGCGTGACCCTGGTCAACGGCTGGGGCTCCACCGTCACGTCGTCGGGCACCACGTGGACGATCAAGGCGCCGAGCTGGGCCACGAGCCTCGCGGCGGGCGCGACGGCCACCTTCGGCTACCAGGCCAACGGCCCGTCCACGGCCGCCCCGACCGACATCACCTGCTCATAGGCCAACGGCCCGTCCACGGCCGCGCCGACCGGCATCGCCTGCTCATAGGCCGGGCGGCGCGGTGGAGCGGCGCACGACCAGGCTCGGCGTGACGGAGAAGTGCACGGCGGTGGTGCGGCCTTCGACGCGTTCGAGCAGCAGCCGCCCCGCCGTACGGCCCATGACGGCGCCGTCCTGGTTGACGGTGGTCAGCGCGATGTTGGGATGGGCGGCCAGCCGGGTGTTGTCGTAGCCGGCGACGGAGACGTCGTCCGGGACGGAGAGACCGGCTTCGTGCAGCGCGGTCAGGACGCCGAGCGCCGACTCGTCGGAGCCCGCGAAGATCGCGGTCGGGCGCGGGGACCGGCTCAGCAGCTCGTGGGCGCCGCGATAACCGCCGTCCTCGGAGTACGAGGTCGCGACGACGGCGATCTCGTCGGCGAACCCGTGGTCACGCATCACGCGCTCGTAGGTCTCGGCCCTGATATGCGGCTTGTGGTCGGCGGGTTGTCCCTGCTCCTCGTGGAAGGTGATGTGCCCGATGCGACGGTGACCGAGCGCGATCAGGTGCTCCATGACGAGCTCGGAGCCCGTACGGTCGTCGTCGACGATCGAGTCGTACGCCGGTGAGCGATCGTGCCGGCCGAGCACCAGGGTGGGGATCTCGCGTGCCACCCGCTCCAGCTGCGTGCGGCCGGCGAGTGGGGCGATCATGAGTATGCCGTCCACCTGCCGGTCCATCAGGGCGTCGATGGCTCGTTCCTCGGTCTTGTTGCGGGTGCCGCCCTGGATCATGATCGCTTGGTAGTCGGACTCCGCGAGCTGCTCCACCAGGCCGCTCATGATCTCGGCGTAGAACGGGATCCCGATGTGCTGCATGAGGACGCCGATGGTGAACGACCGTCCGCGCAGCGCGCGGGCGGCGGCCCGGGGACGGTAGCCCAGCTCGTCGATGGCCCGCTTGACGCGGTCCCGCATGGCCTCGCTGACCCCGTAGTCGTTCCGGATGACCTTCGAGACCGCCGCCTTGGAGACCCCGGCGAGTTTCGCCACGTCGGATATGGTCACTCTTCGTCGTCGCTCAGGCGTGACCATGGGCATCCCTTCTCGAAGCCGAGTCCTGCCGATTGTACGCCCGCGTAGACCGGTCTACGTTTTTCCTTGACCGCTGGTGGCGTAACGGCTTGCCCACGCCTCGGCCCGTCTCGACACCCCGTACGGCCTCGCGTCCGTCTCGTGGGAGCGGGATGGCGGGACGCCGCCGAGGTGGACACGCCCGGGAGCGTCCCGCACGAGGTGGGCGCCGGGACCCGCACCTTCACCGTGACAAGGAGGAGCGGCGTGAGCGAGTGAGGGCCAGCCCGCTGAGGGCCACGCCGACCAGCCCCACCAGCAGGGCGATGAAACCCCCGACTATTCCGTAGCCGGTGCCCGGACCGCCCTGGGCGGCGGCCACGACCAGCCCGCCGACGACCGCGCCGGCCAGCCCCGCCGCCAGGGCCACGACGGCCCTGGTACGACCGGTGGAGCGGGCCAGGGCCAGCCCGCCGAGGACCACGCCGGCCAGCCCCAGCGCTATGGCCACCAAGGACCAGAGACGCCCGGGGGTCAGGTCATAGGCGCTGACGTCCGGGGCTGTGGCGAGCAGATGACGAATGATCATGAGGTGCTCCTTCTCCTACGACCGGATGTCGAGCATGTCTGCCGGAGCCGTCGCCGGTCGTCCGCCTGACGTGGGCAGTTCGCGGTGCCGCCGATGCCGCAGCCGGCTACCGCGAATGCCGCACAAGCCGCGCGAGTACCGCAGGTGCGGTAGCCGGCCACTCATCCGTGCGGTGGAGTCGCCCACGGCGGTATCCGGCTAAGGTGCGCGCATGAGCACAGGACGGTTCGGCGTCCCGGCGGCTGTCACGGACTGGGCGATCGCCGGGGGCGTGGCCGCGGCGCTGCTGGTCACCGGGCTGTCCGGGCAGCACTCCGCCACCTACCCCGACCTGCTCGGCTACGCGCTGCTGGCGGCCGGCGGCCTGGCGCTGGCCGCGCGCCGCCGGGCCCCGGTTCCCGTCCTGGCCGTCACCGGGCTGTGCGCGGCGGGTTACCAGGCGGCCGGGTTCGACGTGCCCGCCGTCGCGTACCTGTTCGCGGTGTACGCGGCCGTGCGGTCGGGACACCGTACCGTCACGCTGGCGGTGAGCGTGGCCATGCTGGCAGTCCTGCCTCTCGCGGCCCTGGCCTCGGGCCTGCACGACACGGGCGAGGCGTTCGCGCAGGCCAGAGGCGCTCTGGAGCTGGCCTGGCTGGTCGCGGCCGGCGCCGCGGGCGAGGCGCTGCGGCAGGCCGAGCGGCGGGCGGACGAAGCCGAGCGCACCCGGGAGGAGACCGCGCGGCGCCGCGCCGACGAGGAGCGGCTGCACATCGCGCGGGAGCTGCACGACTCGCTCACCCACCAGATCTCGATCATCAAGGTGCAGGCCGAGGTCGCCGTCCACGTGGCCCGCAAAAGGGGCGAACCGGTGCCCGAGGCCCTGCTGGCGATCCAGGAAGCCGGACGCGAGGCGACCCGGGAGCTGCGCGCGACCCTGGAGGCGCTGCGCGACGACGACACGAGCCCGCCGCGTGGGCTCGACGACGTCGCGGAGCTGGTCGAACGGGCCCGGACGACCGGCCTGGACGCGACGCTGACGATCGGGGGACAGCGCCACGACGTGCCGGCCGCGGTGGACCGGACCGTCTACCGGATCGTTCAGGAGTCCCTGACCAACGTCGCCCGTCACGCCGCCGCCGCGACCGCGTCGGTCCGGATCGACTACCGTCCCGACGCCCTCGCGGTCCGCATCGACGACGACGGCAGGGCCACCCCGGACACCGCCCCGCCGCCCGGCGTCGGCCTGCTCGGGATGCGCGAACGGGTCACCGCCCTCGGCGGTCGCCTGCGCGCGGCACCGCGCGAGGAGGGCGGCTTCACCGTCCAGGCCGAACTTCCCGTGGACCGTACGTCATGATCCGTGTCCTGCTGGTCGACGACCAGCCGCTCCTCCGCAGCGGATTCCGCGCGCTGCTCGACCTGGAGGACGACATCGAGGTGGTGGCCGAGGCCGCCGACGGCAAGGAGGGCCTGGACCTGGTCAGGCAGCACCTGCCCGACGTCGCGCTCATCGACGTCCGGATGCCGGTCGTCGACGGCATCGAGGCGACCCGCCGCATCGCCGCCGACCCGGCCCTGGCCGGGGTGCACGTCGTCATCCTGACCAACTACGGCCTGGACGAGTACGTCTTCAACGCGCTGCGCGCCGGCGCGGCCGGATTCCTCGTCAAGGACATCGTGCCGGAGGACTTCCTGCACGCCGTACGCGTCGCCGCGCGCGGCGACGCCCTGCTCGCACCGTCGATCACCCGCAAGCTGATCAACCGGTACGTCACCCAGCCGCTCCACGCCGCCACCGGCACAGGGCTGAAAGAGCTGACCGGCCGCGAACGCGAGGCCGTCGCCCTGGTCGCGCAGGGCCTGTCCAACGACCAGGTCGCCGACCGCATGGCGATCAGCTCGCTGACCGCGAAAACCCACATCAACCGGGCCATGGCCAAGCTCAATGCCCGCGACCGCGCCCAGCTCGTGGTCTTCGCCTACGAATCCGGCCTGGTGGTCCCCCGCAACTCCTGACCTCTCGGCGCCACAGTGATCAAGGGGGCGAGATAGCCCTCCGGTGTGGGCTCGTCCACCGCCCTGCCCTCCGCCTCGACCCAGGCGTGCGCCCCGAACGGGGGCCGCACCCGGACACCCGTACACCATGTCGGCCACGAGCCCCGCATCCGGCACAGCAGGGTGGTGGCCAGTGACCGGGGAAGGCAGCCGTGCACGCCCAGGCAGGTGAGGCTCACCGCGAGCACCGCGTCCTTGGCGTCCTTGGCCTCGGCGTACGTGGCGGGCCTGGCCCGCCGGCTGAGCAGGGTGAGCACGGTACGCAGGCGCCGCGGCGGCAGCACGGCCAGCGAGAAGGCCGCTCCCACCGCCACTCGTGCCGCCAGCCTGGCCCGCCACGGAACCCCCTGCGGCCGCTCCAGCGCGCTCGGAACGGTCACGGCGCCACCAACCCGGCCGCCCGCAGCTGCTCCAGCAGCGCCAGCACGTCCTTCAGGGCCTCCCCGTGCCCGACCTCGAACTCCGCCGCCAGGGCCGCGGCCGCCTGCTCCGTGGTGTCGCCGTCCAGCAGCCGGCGCACGGCCAGCGCGCCGCTCGGGTTGAGCTGCCAGAAGTCGCCGTTGCGCTGGTTGAGAAGCACGATGCCGTAGTCGGTGTCGGCGGTGGACACATCGGCGCTCAGCCGCAGGCTCATCGGCCGTCCTCCTTGTCGAACGGCTCCAGGGTCCGCAGCCAGACCTCGCAGCCGATGGTCGAGTACAGGATCGCCTCCCGCAGTCCCGGCGTGTCGGGGTGCGCGGTGAGGTCCTTGAGCAGGGCGGTGTCCACCAGCCCGAGCCGGGCCAGCCGGGAGTCCGCCCAGAGCGCCTGCATGTCGGGGCCGTGGCGGCGCAGACCTTCGGCGGCGTCGAGCGAGGCCTCCGCCTTGCTGGTCCGCCGCAGGCACTCCTCGGGCACGACGCCGCGCATCGCGGTCGTCAGGAGGGGTTTGTAGCGCCACGGCGTCACCCGGTCCTGCGGGCGTACCGACAGGCACGCCTCGATCACCCGGTCGTCGAGGAAGGGGGAGGCCATCGGCAGCCCCGCGCGGACGCTCATCTGGTCCCACTGGCGGATGATCCGGCAGGTGTCGTGGATGGCGTGCAGGTCGGCGTGCTGCCCCCGGTCGGCTCCCAGCGGCTCGGCGTACGGGGCGGTCTCGGCGAGCACCTCGGCGGCCATGCGGCCCGCCTCCTGGGTGATCCACGGGAAGAGCCGGGGCGGCACCCCCCAGCCCAGCGCGCCGGACACCGGCGGAGGCAGCGGGGCGCGCAGGTCGGCGAGCGAGCCGGCCAGCCAGCGGCGGTAGGAGCGGCGGTCGGCCAGCGTCCGGAGCATCGGTCCGTACGGCCAGTGGAACAGCGCGCGGAAACCGCGCAGCCGCCCGATCGCCAGCATCGGCCGCCTGAGCAGCAGCCGGTGGTAGCTCGCCTCCGAGCACCAGGCCACGTGATCGCCGCCGATGCCGGTCACGTGCAGCCTGCTGCCCCTGGCGGCCAGCCGGGGCAGGTGCGCCAGCACCCTGGCGCGGTCCATGACGCCGATGGTCGGCTCGTCCAGCGTGTCGTCGACTCTCAGCAGGTCCTCGTAGACCAGCGGCGACTCCTCCGCCGGCCAGACCAGATGCTCCGCGTCGCGCAGGTGGGCCGCCGCGCGCCGGGCCCACGCCAGGTCGTCGTCGGCCGGGTCGCGGCCCGGCCAGGTGGAGGCGATGAGGTGCGCCTCCTGCCGGGCGGCGCCCAGGAAGCACAGCGACGTGGAGTCCAACCCTCCGGACAGGTCGAAACTCACCGTGCCGCCCGCCTTGGTGCGCGCGCCGACCGCGTCGTCGAGCGCCCGCCTGACGTCCTCGGCGGCGTCGGACAGCGTACGGACGGGCTCGGGATGCGTCCACCAGCGGCGATGCCCCGCGGTCACCCCGTCCGTTGCGACGGTCAGGTGGTGGCCGGGTTCGACGGCGGTGACCGACGGCCAGAGGGGGAGGTGCGGCAGGGGATGGGGGACGGGCCAGAGCAGCCGTACGGCCAGGCGCCGCACGTCGAGCTCGGCCCTCGTGGCGGCGGCCAGGACGTCGGCGCGGTCGGAGGCGACGGTGAGCCCGTTCACGCGCGCGTGGAAGACCAGCCGGAGTCCGGACGCGGTGCCCTGGACGCGTAACCGGCCGTCCAGCGCGGCGACGAGGTGGAAGCTGCCGGGCAGGGTCCGGGCCAGCCCGTCGAGGTGCGCCGGGTCACGTAGCCGGCTCGCCTCCGCGGCCAGCCGTTCGGCGTCGAAGGCGCAGCGGCCGATCACCGCCAGCCTGGTGGCGCCCGCCTCGGCCACCGTCATCTCCTCGTCGGACCAGTGCCCGACCAGCCAGGGCCGTCCGGAGGCGTAGGTGACGGTGCGAGCAGTCGCCGTACGCAGGATCGCCGCCACGGCGGGCGCGGCCTCGTGGTCGGGGAGGACCACGAAGTACGCCTCGCCGTGGTGCGGCCGGCTCAGCACGCCGCAGTCGGGCATGGACTGTCCGATTTCAGTTCTTGCTGAAGATCAGGCGGTCGTTGCCGTGCAGGGCCAGGAGGCCGGTGGCCTTGCGGAAGGATCCGGCTGCCATAAGACGGGGCTTCTCGTAACGCTTCATGCGTTTTCCTTTCGGCTCGCTCCATGCATTACATCGACGACTTTGCATGGCCTGCGGCCGTTTCGTCCAGGGTGACGCCATAGCGCGCTTTCTCCTCATAAATCGCCCAAAATTGTGCGGGCGATGAGGTGATAAAACCGCTCAATTGGACAACCATGTGTGCCGTACGGCTATAAAAATGTAGCAAAAAGCGAAGAATGCCGTGCCCGGCAAGCTTCCCGGGCACGGCATTCATCATCGGCGGATCAGGCGACTCACTTACGCGTGAGATCGATGAAGTCGGTGCAGTTCTCAGGCCACTCCGGCGTCCCCTTCGTGCCCGGGGTCGGGAAGACGGTGCACCTGCTCTGGGCCACCTTGCCGCGCTCGTTCAGCACGGTGATGTGCACGGTGTCGCCTTCGTCGGGCGCGGCCAGGGTGATGTCGACCAGGCGGCCGAAGTCGCGCGGCAGCAGCCCGGTCAGGTCATGCCACTGCGGCATCGTCCGCGGGTCCCTGATCGCGACCCTGTCGTCGCGGATGACCCCGACGAACTTGGTCGGCGGCTTCTTCGGGTCCTCCGGGTCGCCCTGGAAGGCCGAGTCGAGCGCCCGGGTCGGCTGCTCTTCCTTCTCCGACCTCGGATCGGTGGCGAGGTTGATCGCGGTTGCCGCCGTGTCCACCGTGCTGTGAACGCTGGTGCCGGCAGTGGCGCCCGCCGACGCCGTAAAGGTCAGAGTCGCGAATCCACTGGCCGCCGCCGCTGCCACGGCAAAGGCCAGCGCGCTTCTGATGCTTCGGTGCTTAATCATCTGTTTCTTCCCCTGTAGGTCGGATTCGGAAGAATCGGACTTAATGCCACATCCCCCTGATGGTGCGAGCTGGAGGTACCCGCTCGAAGGCGAGATAACGCGCGTCGGGGATCGACTTGGAGAAAAAGATGGAAATGATCAAAACAGGTGATTATGAGACCGTCTTTTCTTGGGCAGCTGGGTGCAGCGGAACAGGCGAGTGCAGGAACGCTTTCGCCGGAGTCACGCAAGGGCTTCCCGGATCAGCGCCGCATCCTGGTCGAGCAGTTCCCGCGACCGTTTCTTCCAGCCGGCGGTGACCACCACGCCGTCTCCCGGGAAGCGCGGCACCACGTGCAGGTGGAGATGGAAGACGTCCTGACCGGCGGCCTCCCCGTCGGCCAGGGACAACCGCACCCCGTCACAGCGCAGCCCCGATGCCCGCAACGCGCCCGACACCCGCCGCGCGGTGCGCCAGATCGCCGTACCGACCGCGTCATCGGCGTCCGCCAGCCCGGCCACGTGTACGCGCGGGATCACCAGCACATGGCCGACCGTGGCCGGCTTGTGGTCCATGATGGCCACCACGCTGTCGTCCTCATGAACGACGCCGGCCTCGACGCGCCCGGCGATGATCTCGCAGAAAACGCAGATTCCCATGCCCGTCATGATCTGGCGAGCAGCGTCCTGGTTCTAGTCGCGGACGGTGAGGCCCATGGAACGGGCCGTTCCCGCGACGATCTTCTCGGCCTGATCCAGGTCGGCGGTGTTGAGGTCGGGGAGCTTGGCCTGGGCGACCTCGCGGAGCTGGGCACGGGTGATCCAGCCGCCGCTCTGGTGGCCCGGGCGCGGGCTGCCGCCGTCGAGCCCGGCGACGCGCCGGATCAGCGAGGCGGTGGTCGGCTGCTTGGTGACGACCTCGAACGACCTGTCCTCGTACACGGTGATCACCGCGGGGATCACGAACCCGCGCCGGTCCTGCGTCTGCGCGTTGTACTGCCGGCAGAACTCCATGAGGTTGATGCCGAGCGGGCCGAGGTCCTTGCCGACGTTCGCCGGGCCCGCCTCGCCGGCCTGAATGTGCAGGGTGACGACCCTGGCTGTCTTCTGCTTCGCCATGTCGGCTACGCTAAAGTCTCCAGTTACTGGAGGCTCAAGGGAATTATGAGCTACACGATCGGCCGCCTGGCGAAGCTGACCGGCCTCCCCGTGAAGACGATCCGCTTCTACTCGGACGCGGGCGTGCTGCCCGAGCGCGAGCGCACCGCCTCCGGTTACCGGCTCTACGGCGATGAGGACCGGGCGCGGCTGGAGCTGATCCGCACGCTGAGGGAGATCGGGGTCGACCTGGCCACGATCCGCTCGCTCGGCGACCGCCGGCTGAGGGACGTACTCGATCTCCACCTCAAGGCGGTCGAGACGCAGCTCAGATCGCTCCAGCGGACCAGGGCGGTGCTCAGGGCGACGCTCGCCCGGGACGGCGATCCCGCCGAGGAGGATCTGAGCAGGCTCCACGCGCTCGGCCGGCTCGGCGCGGCCGAGATGGAGATCCTGCTGGACGAGTTCGTCGACGAGGTCGGCGGCGGCATCGAGGCGCGGCACGAGTGGCTGACCCAGATGCGCGACGCCATGCTCCCCGAACTGCCCGAGGAGCCGACCGTCGCGCAGCTCGACGCCTGGCTGGAGCTGGCCGACCTGCTCGCCGACGAGGACTACCGCGACAGCCTGCGCCGGCAGAACACGGAGTTCTGGGAGGAGGACCGGGATTTCGACGCCTGGCACGAGATGAACGCCCAGATCATGCGGGAGGCGCTGACCGCTTCGCGGACGGGCGTCGAGCCCGGCTCACCCGAATCCGAGCCGATCCTCGATCGGATCCTGGCGGTGATGGGGCAGAGCCGCGAGGAGCTGCTGCGCACGTTCGACGAGCACGACCCGCGGGCGGCCAGGCTGTGGAAGCTGGTGTCGATCATCGAGGGCCGGCCCTGGCCGCCGGAGCAGGTGATCGCGTACGGCTGGATCGAGGCCACGCTGCGCCACTTCCTGGAGGGGCCCTAGGAGGGTGCCTGGTACGGGGGGCTTCGGTGCGGGGCCGGTGGACGAAAGCGCGATGACGACCGGCACGGCCGGCGCGGTTATTTTTGCGCGGTCTTCCGGAACCGCGAGGGCTAGTTTTCCGGGGTGCACGCGAGCCGGTGACCGCCGCCTCGGCCGGCGACAGCGTGCGGCCGCTCGCGCGTTCGCGCGAGGGGGACGGCTCACACCAGGAGAAACTCACATGACCATGCCCACAACCGCCCCATCACGCCGCCGCCGCGGCCTGCGCCTGTACGCGCCGGCCGCCGTCGTGGCCGCGGGCGCGCTGCTGGCGGGGAACGTCAACGCGGCCGAGGCGGTGCCGCCGGACGTGATCAGCCGATGGGACAACGAGATCGTCCACTCCAACGCCCTCAGCCCCGGCTTCAGCGGGTTCCTGGGGACGGGCTCGTACACGATCACCGCGAAGCTGTACGCCGAGAACACCGGTGGCTCGGCGATCGACTACCTCTGCACGATCGGTACGGGTCCCAACTCGGACGGCGACATCACCGAGGTGACGCTGGCGCCGCACAGCAGGCACAGCGTCTTCCTCAACGTCGTGCACACCTACCCCGGCACGGGGCCGCTCAGCTTCGGCTGCTCCAAGCCGGCGGGCGCGTCCCAGGTGCTGATGAAGCAGGTGAAGATCACCGCAGTGAAGGTGAACACGCTGGACAACCAGCCGTTCGGGTGATCA
This sequence comes from Nonomuraea sp. NPDC003201, assembly GCF_053590415.1. Taxonomy (NCBI): domain Bacteria; kingdom Bacillati; phylum Actinomycetota; class Actinomycetes; order Streptosporangiales; family Streptosporangiaceae; genus Nonomuraea; species Nonomuraea sp. NPDC003201. Next base: position 4,640 of record NZ_JBSFTC010000042.1, on the reverse strand, counting down.
GGAAGAAGGGCCGCGGCATCCGGAGGTCGCGGCCCTTCAGGCTGCCCCCGTCCCAGCCGTCGCCTGTGGCGCCGGGCCGGGCAGAACGAGACGAGCCGGCAGGCCAGTAACACCAGGCCGCGTCTCAGGTGATACTGGCAAGATGCCGGTCACCTACGGGCCCGAATACTCCCGCCCCGACCTGCCGGTCCCGCTCGTGCCGCTGCCCGGGTTGCCGGTGACGGTGCGCCGAGTTCTGGCCGGGCCGTCGTCGGAGCGCGCCCCCGCGGCGACGTTCGGCTGGGCGGTGCTCACCGCCGCGCTCGCGCTGGCGGCGACCTTCACGCCGCATCCGCTCTTCTCCGCCGCCACCTGGCTGACCGCGGCGTACGTGCTGGCCCGGGTCATGGCGCTGCGCCTGCTGGCGCGCGCCCAGCGCCGGTTCGAGCCGGACTGGCTGGCCGCGCAGACGGGGGTGCTGCGCGGGCACGGCTTCGACATCCTGCGCTGTACGGTCGGCGGCCGGGTCTGCGACCTGACCAGGCCCGGCGACGTGGAGGCGCTGACACGGGCCGCGCCTGACGAAGAGGTGGTGCTGGAGTTCGGCTACCGGCCCGCGACGGGCGGGCGCGTCGCGGTCGAACGGGTCCGCCGCAGGCGCGCGGAGCTGGAGATCCGGTACGCGCGCTTCGCCCCGGACAGCGGCCGGGCGCGCTTCCCCGAGGCGAGCTATGCCATCGGCGTGAACGGCCGGGTCACGGCTTGGTCGCTGGCGGGGCCGGTGGTGCTGACACCGGCGGTGTCGGCCCAGCTGCGGCCTGGTCCTGCAGGAGTTCGTGCCTGAACTGGTAGTAGGGCCCCGTACGGCGGAGCACCCCGCGCTCGTAGGCGTCGTGCAGGAAGGTCATCAGCCGCAGCGGCAGCACCCGCCGCGCCGCGAACCACACCCGGACGTCGACGAACCGCCCCCACGCGCTCGGCGCCATCATCGTGACGCCGAACCCGGCCGCACCGAGCACCGCGCCGTTGGCGGCGCTGATGAGCGTCTGCTGCCAGTGGCCGAGGGCGAGCAGCCACACGTGGTCCCTGACCCGCAGCCCGGTCTCCATCCACCAGCCGAGGTAGGCGCCCATGGCGAGCCCGATCAGGCCGCCCGCGGCGAAGGCCAGCAGCACGGCGGCCCGGTCGTTGCGCAGGAAGCCGTCGGGCGTGCCCGCCTTGTCCACATTGGCGGGGGCCAGGGCAAGGGAGGCGGCCAGGAAACCGACCAGGAACACCGCGCCGTCGGTGAGCGCGTAGGTCACCCCGTCGTACAGCACCAGGACGATCACCATGCCGGGCACCACGCACACCAGGCCCTGGCCGAGGCGGCGCAGCAGGTAGCGCCGGGTCAGCGTCTTGCGCAGCTTCGGCCGCGCCTCACGCGGGTAGTGCTGCCTGGCCAGCGACACCGCGAACCCGCTGGCCAGCCCGATGGCCAGGCCGAACCACCAGCCGACCGCCCCCAGCCCGAACAGCGCGGTCACGGCGGCGCAGAGCGGCCCGAAGAGGGCCATCCCGAGCACGGCCTGGAAGGCGGGGATCACCGCGCGGGGCAGCGCGTGGTGCAACTCCCACCAGGCCAGGTCGTGGGTCCCCCTGCGGCGCAGGAAGTCGGCCAGGAACCGAAGGTAGCGGGCCGCCTCCTCGGGGCTCCACCGCTGATCGGCCTCCGGTTCCGGCCGGTAGACGGCCGGTACGAACCCGGCGACCAGGCCCTGCCTGATGTGCGGGGCGGTGCCGTCGATGCGCGGGGTGTGGCCGCTCTCGCAGGTGCGCGCCGCCAGGAAGATCATCAACGGGGTGTCGAGCGCCTCGGCCAGCGGACCGCCCGGCTCCGCGCGCAGCCGGGCGACCAGCGCGGCGGCCTCGGGCACGTCGCCCCAGCGCGACTCCAGGTATCCGGCGGCGCCCGCGGCGTCCACCGGCAGCAGCCGCGCCACCGGCGTCCCGGCGAGCCTGCGGGCGACGGGGCCGGTGAACGCCTCGACGCGGCTGGTCAGCACGTACGCGCGGGACCAGCCCTCGTCGATGGCCCTGACCACTTCGATACGGCGCGCCGGCGGCACCTCGTCCAGACCGTCGAACACGGCCAGCAGGCTGCCGTTCGCGATCAGCCGTTCCAGCGCGCGGGGAGCGGCCCGCAGGAACGGGTACTCGGCGGCCAGCCGCAGCGCCACCCACTCGCGCAGGGCCAGCCGCGGTTCCCACGACGACAGCGGCAGCGTGACCGGGATCGGCCGCTGCTGCGCCGAGGACATCCGCAGCGGGAGGAGCAGGCCGAGCGTGGTCTTGCCCGAGCCCCGCTCTCCTGTCACCACCACGGGCCCCTTCATGGTGAGGAGGTGGTCGGCCAGTTCCTCGATCGTTCCGGGGAGGGCGCCGCCGGACTCGCAGCGGATCGGGATGCCGCGGCTGTCCGGGACGTCGCGGTTGCCCGCTTCCCGCCTGGCCGTCTGCATGACCTGGTCGGCCAGCCTGTCGGCCAGGTCGGAGGCCTCGTCCGGCGGGCGCTCGCCGCGCAGGGTGCCGATGTAGGCCACGACGAGGGCGGCCGCGGCGATGACCGCCTCGACGTTGGACCAGCCGCCCACCGCCAGCCGTACGACCGCCAGAAGGACGAACGCCAGCGGGAGGAGGACGAAGAACGCCGTCTTCAGCTTGCGCATCTATGAGGCTCTCTTCGGGGGGATGGCGTGTTTGCCGCCGGCCAGCAGCAGCCCCAGCGGGGTGTCTCTCGTTCTCCTGGCACGTCCCTGCTGGTGGCGTTTGAGCACGTTGACCGCCAGGAGGAGGAAGAGCGTCGCGGCGAAGGGCCGGGCGGCGGCGCTCCCGTAGCAGGCGGCCAGCCGGGGCCGCAGGGCCAGCAGCCGGGCGCCCACCTCGGCCAGGCTCACCTCGCCCCGATTGACCAAAGTGCCGATGCCGGCACGCAGGTCGGCGTCCTGGTCGAGGTAGTCGTCCAGGAGCTGCAGCGCCTCGCCCGCCTCCATCACCGCGTCGCGCTGCACCACGCTCATGTCCGGATGCACCAGGCCGAACAGTACGAGGCCCGCCAGCCCGCCCTTCCCCCGAGTGATCTTGCCGAGCTGTGCCGCCGGGGTCGCGGGATCGCGCTGCTTGCGGGAGAGCACCTGGTAGTCGTGCAGTTCGAGCAGCGCGGTGTGCCAGAGCTCGCCGGGGGCACGGCGGCGGATCTCCGCGTAGAGCGCGGCCAGCAGACGCTGGTGATGATCACGTGAGGCGGCATGCTCGTCGGCTTCGAAGAGGGACGCCACCCACGAGTCGATCGCCGGGTCGCCGCCGTTGTCGATCATGTCGTCGTAGAGTCGGGCGACCGATCCGGCCAGCATGACCAGCTCGCCGTCACAGGACCGGCCCGCCATCCTGGCGTAGGCATGGATGCCGACGTTGAAGCTCAGCGCGGTGCCGCGCAGGGAGTCGATCATCGCCTCGCGCTCGGGCTCGGAGAACACGTCGCGGACGATCGGTTCCACGGCGCGCTCGAAGTCGCGTACGGCGTCGGGAGCGCAGGCGACGGCGTCCTTGAGCGCGACGGGAAGGGCGATCGCCAGCCGGGCACAGCGCAGAACGGTCAGTAGGTCGCGAATCACTACGCTCCCATCGACAGACGGTGAGCGCATGATGACACGGCACCGGGCTACGGTAAATACGGCTTTCCCCGGTTGGCGGCCCTCGCCCGACACGGACGTCAGACGCCTTTATCGTCCGCGTGTCGTCAGCCGCACCCCCTTGGACGAACGCGCGTACATAGGGGCAAGGCGGCTGGATGACCGAGTGAGGTCTGGGGGGTGTTCTGCGAGCTTGTGCGGCAGGTGGCACGGCAGAGCTGTGGCCGGATCGCGAGCCCGCGCGATCCGGCCACAGGTCACAGGGTCAGCGGATCAGCCGCCGCAGTGTTCGAAGGGGCTCTCGTACGTGCTCGTCCCGGCCTTGCCGCCCCACTTGACGCACTTGTCGGCGGCGGTGGCCCGGATGGGTCCGGCGTAGTAGTCGAAGTTGCCGGTGTCGGTGGCCCGAGCCTTGCCCTTGACCTCCAGGAAGGCGGCGGTGGCGGTGGCCTTGCCGAGCGAGGTCTTCTTGATCGTGGCCACGCAGTTGTTGCCGTTGGCGGAGTTGAAGGTCAGGTAGACCGTGCCGCTGGTGCCGAGGGCGGCGGAGTCGATCACCTTGTAGCCGGTGCCGCACACGGACTCGGCGGTGTGCGGGTTGGTGCCCCCGCCGCCGCTGCTGCCGGTGACGTACTGCATGTACTTGGACCAGTTCCAGTACCGGCCGGGGTCGGTGTGGTCGGCGCCCGGGACCTCGTTGTGGCCCACGATGTGGCTACGGTCCTTGGGGATGTTGTACCGGTCTGCGATGTTGCGGGTCAGCGCAGCCGACGCGCGGTACATGGTGTCGGTGAACCACGTGGCGTTGTCGACGAAGCCCTCGTGCTCGATGCCGACCGAACGCCGGTTGTAGTTGCCGGCGTGGAAGGCCCGGTTCTTCTCCCTGACCGTCTGGGTGATGGCGCCGTCGGAGGAGCGGACGACGTAGTGGGCCGAGGTCGGGTTCGGCCGGGGCCCGGTCTGGAACCAGGAGATCGTGCCGGCGTAGCT
>NZ_JBSFTC010000041.1:0-57668 GCF_053590415.1 Nonomuraea sp. NPDC003201 | reverse complement strand
GACCTGCCGGCCGAGCCGGCCGCCCGCGCGTGGCCCATGCTGCTCGACGGGACGGGCGGCCTGCGGGTGCGGCACGGGCGCGTGCACGTGGTGCCCTTCGAGGGTGACGGCGCCGTCCTGGTACGCCCCGACGGCTACGTGGCCTGGGCGGGCGAGCCCGACGAGACCCTCGACGAGGCCCTGAGGACCTGGTTCGGCGAGGGTCTGGAGGTGGCGGCCTAGGCCGGGCGGCGGCCCACGCCGGCCAGGATGCCGCCCTTGGAGAGGTCGTACGAGCCGCCGGGGGAGCCCTCGGGCGTCCAGTCGGCCACCGGCACGACACCCGGGCCGAGCAGCTCCAGCCCGTCGAAGTAGGAGGCGATCTCGTCGTAGTCGCGCCGCGCCAGGCCGCCCGAGGTGGTGCTGGAGTAGACCTGCTGGCCGGCCGTCGCGACGTCGTCCATGTCGTGGCCCGCGTACAGCAGGTGCGACAGCACCAGGTGGCCCCCGGGCCGCAGGCGCTCGCGGATGCGCGCGGCGATCCGGTCGGCCTCGGCGTCGTCGTGGATGAAGTGCAGCACCGCGACCAGCAGCACGGCGTACGGCTGGGAGAGGTCGAGGTGCTCCGCGACGCGCGGGTCGTCCAGGATGGCGTCGGGATCCTTGAGATCGCCCTCGATCGCCAGGACGTCCGGGTCCCTGGCCAGCAGCGCGCGGGCGTGGACCAGCACGATGGGATCGTTGTCGACGTAGACGACGCGGGAGCCGGGGGCGTGCCGCTGGGCCACCTGGTGCACGTTGTCCTGGGTGGGCAGGCCCGCGCCGATGTCGACGAACTGGCGCACCCCGGCCTCGGCGAGCATGCGTACGGCATGACCGATGAAGGCGCGGTTGGCCAGGGCGATCTCGCGGGCGTCGTTGCCCATCCGCCGGCCGATCTCCATCATCTTCTCGGCCGCCTCGCGGTCGGCGGCGAAGTTGTCGCGGCCCCCGAGGTAGTAGTCGTACATGCGGGCGACGCTGGGCACGTTCGGGTTGATCCCGGCGGGTACGCGGTCCGCCTCGGCCATGTGACGACCCTTTCTAGTCGATCTTCCTGGGGCCGATTGTAGGGCCGAAATGTGGCTTTTGCCGGAGGAACTCAGAGTCGCCGGAACGTGTGCCGGTACGCCAGCGGCGAAACCCCCACGGCCGCGTGCAGATGCTGACGGAGCGAGACCGCCGTCCCGAACCCCGCCTTCCTGGCCACCTCCTCCACGCCCAGCTCGGTCGTCTCCAGCAAGTGCCTGGCGTGCTGGACCCGCTGGCCGTTCAGCCACCTGGCCGGACTCACGCCGGTCTCGTCGCGGAAGCGCCTGGTGAACGTGCGCACGCTCATCCTGGCGTGCTCGGCCAGCGCGGTCAGGTCGAGCGGGCGCTCCAGGTGGGCCAGCATCCAGTCGCGGGTGGCCGCCGTGCCGCCGCCCGCCTCCGGCAGGTGCCGGTCGATGTACTGGGCCTGGCCGCCGTCCCGCCACGGCGGCATGACGCAGCGGCGGGCCGCGCGGTTGGCCACCTCGCTGCCGTGGTCGTTCCTGATCACGTGGAAGCACAGGTCGAGCCCGGCCGCCACGCCCGCGGAGGTCAGCACGTCGCCGTCGTCCACGTACAGCACGTCGGGGTCGAGCTTGACCTGCGGGAAGAGCCGGGCGAACCGGTCGGCCTCGCGCCAGTGGGTGGTGGCCGGGCGCCCGTCGAGCAGGCCCGCCGCCGCCAGCACGAACGCCCCCGTGCAGATCGACAGGATTCTGCGCCGTCCTCGGAGCGCCGCGGCCAGCGTGTCCGAGATCGTCCCGTCGAGCAGCGCCCGGCCCGCGTGGATGCCGGGCACCACGATCGTGTCGGCGGTGTCGAGCACGTCGAGGTCGTGGTCGGGCAGCACGCTGTAGCCCGCCGAACAGCGGACCGGCGTCCGCCCCTCCGAGCAGGTCACCACCTCGTACAACTTCTCGCCGTCCGCCGTCTCGGCCGTCCCGAACACCTGGCCGGGCACGCCGAGGTCGATCGTGGCGAAGTGGTTGAGCACGACGACTGCCACGCGATGTGTCATGGCCGAATTCTTTCACATATTGACCATCCGGCCACTCGTGACCTTGTAAGGGGATAAAGCAGGATTGGCGCATGACGTTGAGCACCACCGCCCCCACGCGCCGCCTGCACCGGGCCTGGTTCGTGGCGGCCGTCGCCTTCGTGGCGATCCTCGGCGCGGCCGGATTCCGCGCCACCCCCGGCGTACTGATCACCCCCTTGCAGGAGGAGTTCGGCTGGTCGGCCGGCACGATCTCCCTCGCGGTCTCCATCAACCTGGTGCTCTACGGCCTGACCGCCCCCTTCGCCGCCGCCCTGATGGACCGCTTCGGCATGCGCCGCGTGGTCTCCCTCGCGCTGCTGCTGATCGCCGCGGGCAGCGGCCTGACCGTGCTGATGACGGCGAGCTGGCAGCTCCTGCTGTTCTGGGGTGTGCTCGTCGGGCTCGGGACGGGCTCGATGGCGCTGGTGTTCGCCGCGACCGTGGTGGACCGCTGGTTCGTCCGGCACCGCGGGCTGGTCACGGGCGTGCTCACCGCGGCCGGCGCCACCGGGCAGCTGATCTTCCTGCCCGTGCTGGCCCAGCTCGCCGAGGGGCCGGGGTGGCGCTTCGCCTCGCTGACCGTGTCCGGTGCGGCGCTGGCGGTGGCGCCGTTCGTGTGGTGGTTGCTGCGCGACCACCCCGCCGACGTGGGCACGACGGCCCTCGGCGCGGAGCCGGAAGCCGTTCGCACCGCGCCGCCGAGCAAGGTGAACGCGGCGGTCAGGGCGGTCACCGTGCTCGCCTCGGCGGCCAGGACCCGGCCGTTCTGGCTGCTCGCCGGCGGCTTCGCGATCTGCGGCGCCAGCACGAACGGCCTGGTCGGCACCCACTTCATCCCCGCCGCGCACGACCACGGCATGGCCGAGCCCGTGGCCGCCGGCCTGCTGGCGGTCATCGGGATCTTCGACATCGCGGGCACGATCGCGTCCGGCTGGCTCAGCGACCGGGTCGACCCCAAGGTGCTGCTCGGCGTCTACTACGCGCTGCGCGGGCTCTCCCTGATGGTGCTGCCGAGCCTGTTCGCGGCCACGACCGAGCCCAGCATGCTGATCTTCATCGTGTTCTACGGGCTGGACTGGGTGGCGACCGTGCCGCCCACGGTGGCGCTGTGCCGGCGGATCTACGGCGCTGACGGAGCCGTGGTGTTCGGGTGGGTGTTCGGCTCGCACCAGGTGGGGGCCGCGTTCGCCGCCGTCGCCGCCGGGCTCACCCGCGACCACCTGGGCAATTACGACCTCGCCTGGTACGGCGCCGGCGCCTTGTGCCTCCTCGCCGCGGGCATGTCCATGGCCATCGTGCATGCTAGAGGGCGATGAATTCTGAGCTTTATGTCCTGCCGCTGGTCGTCAGGATCGAGAGAGCCGCGCCTCCCGAACGCACCGACGCGCTGGAAGCGGCCGCCATGGCCGTGCTGAGCCTGCTGGACGACCCCGGCGAGTGGGCCGCCGAGCTGCACTCCTGGCAGTCCACCGGCAAGATCCGCAAGGTGGTCCGCCGGGCCAGGGGCGCCGAGTGGCGCAGGGCGGTCGCGCTGCCGGGGCGCACCGTCGAGCACCGTACGGCCGAGGTGCGCGTACATCCGCCCGTGCCGCTCGATGACTGGCCGCGCGACCTCGCGCGACTGCAGGTGGGCGGCACCGAGCTGAGCGACACCGCCGAGCCGCCGCCCGCGGAGCCGCCGGTCCTGTGGGCCAATCCGGGCCTGGCCATGTCCGCGGGCAAGGCCATGGCGCAGGCCGGGCACGCCGCCCAGCTCGCCTGGTGGGCCAGTGACGCGGCCGAGCGGGAGGCCTGGCGCGCCCGCGGGCTCGCGGTGTCCGTGCGCACCGCGGCCTCCCAGGGCGACTTCGACGCCATGGCCGCCGCGGGGCTGCCCGTGGTACGCGATGCCGGGTTCACGGAGATCGAGCCGGGCTCGTGCACGTTCGTGGCCGAGGCGCCCTGGTTGCGCGGACGCGTCGCCAGACCGTGAAGGCGCCCTGGTTGCGCGGACGCGTGGCTAGATCGTGAAGGCGCCCTGGTTGCGCGGACGCGTCGCTAGATCGTGAAGACGTCCGCCAGCACGCCGCCCGCCGGGGTGAACCGCGCGGGCGACGGGCTGTCGTACACGACCATGATCCTGCCGTCGTCGAGCAGCGCCAGCCCTTCGGGGTGGTCGCACTTCACGCCGTAGGGGAGCTCGATCACCGTCTCCAGCTCGCCTTCGGGGACGACCCCCTGCCTGGTGCCGGGCCGCCAGCGCACGATCCGTACGGGACCGTCGAGGTTCATGGTCGGGCCGGCGAGGATCAGCAGCGAGTCCCCGTCCGGGCAGAGGTCCCGCACGCCCAGCCCGTCCAGGTCCAGGAAGTGCTTGCGGTACGGCTCCCGCAGCCGCAATCGTGACCTGCCCGCCTCCTCGAGCCGCAGCTCCAGCAGCACCGCCCAGCCCCGCAGCACGGGGCCGCGCAGCCCGAGGTAGATCCGCTCGGACACGACGGCGATGCCTTCGACGTCGAGCCCGTTGTCCTTGCCTGGCAGCTCCAGGAACGGCGCCAGGTGCCGGTCGTCGCGCATGTGCGTGGTCAGGTTGTCCCTGCCGGCGAGGATCGTTCCAGAGCCCGGAGTCTCGTCGTGGAGCGGCAGCCGGGTCAGGATGAACCGGTTCTCCTCCCTGACCACCGTGGCCAGCCGGTCGGCGGCCTTCTCGGGGTCCTTCGACTTGACCTTCTTGCGCTTGAGGCTGTGCGAGCCGACCAGCCAGAGGTAGCCGTTCGCGCGGGCCAGCCCTTCGATGTCGGCCTCGTCCTCGGGGCCCGCGGGCAGCTCGACGTAGTCGGCCAGCGGGAACGTGCGCTGGTCGCCGAAATGGTCGCCCAGCCAGGTCAGGTGCTCGAAGGTGGCGGTCTCGTCGCCGGCCACCCAGAGACCGGCGGAGCCCTGCCGGATCGCTGAGAGGTTCGTGTGCGTTTGGGCCGCTCGCGCGGCGTGGTCGAATCGCAGCTCAACCTGTTCCACGTCGTCCATGATTGCACTTCGGTAGCTTCCGCCGCGCAATGGCCGGATATGTCGTACGCTCCGCTCGTGCTCGATGGGGAAGAAGAGATCAAGGGTTCCCAAGTGAGGACCGCGGCGAGGCCCGGAACCCCTGCTTCTCCGCCCAAACGCTCCCGTATCGGAGATATCCGGATGCGGGTGGTGTACCGGGGGCTCGCCGCGATCGGCCTGGTCGTGGCCGTGGCCGCGACGCTGGCCGTGGTGCTCCCGTCAGGGCCGGACGAGGTCGCGGCGGGGCCGGTAACCGCGCCGCCGGCCGCACCGTCCTCGTCCGGCCCCGCGCCTTCCACCGCGCCTTCCACTGCGGCTCCTCCGTCTGCGGCCCCTCCGTCTGTAACTCCCACAGCGGAGGCGACGCCCTCGCCCGGCCCGTCGCTCGCGCCCGGTTACACGGCCATGCAGGCCCTGTACGCCGACCCGCGCGTCCCCAAGCTGACGGGCCGGATCAAGCGGATGTCCCTGGCCTCCCCGTCCAGGAAGGTCGTCAAGGACAGGCGCATCGGGCTGGCCGTGCCGAACCTCTCCAAGCCGTGGAAGTCGTACGGCGCGGCGCCGTTCACCAGCAAGCAGGTGCTCCCCAAGACGCGCGCCGGCCTGCGTGGGATTTTCGTCACATGTCCGCTCCCGATCATGCGGCAGAAGTCCCCGCGCGACACGGCGCTGCTCGCGGCCCGCTGGACGCTCAACCACCACCCCGAAGGCTCCAGGATCACCTGGCTCGCCTCGCAACCGGTCAAGCGCGGCTGGATGCTCGTATATCGCGTCAAATACGGAAAGCATCAGTCGCGGGCGGCCGTCGTCGTGATGGACGGGGGAATGAGTAAGCCGGGGCTGGCGTTCGTCACAGTGCCTGACTCGCAGCGCAAGCAGTGGCGTGACATCAGCCGCGTGGTCGCCGGGGTGCGTGTTCTAGGCTAAAAGGATCATGTATGCGGCGATGTGGGGAGTGACGCCGTGGAACGCTCGGGACAGCCGCAGGCACCGAAGAACGGCAAGGGCAAGCCGCCCTGGCGTTCGGAGGGCCTGCCCGGCACACCCGGAGGCCGGCCCAAGATCAACTGGTGGCGATTCGTCGTCACCCTGCTCGTGGTCTACGCAGCCTTTTTCGTCGTGTCGTCGTTCGTCGACAGCGGATCCGTCGAGACGATCTCGTACACCGAGTTCACCAAGCAGGTGAACTCCAAGAACGTCAAGGACATCTACGCCCAGGGCCTGTCCGTCGAGGGCGACCTGCGGTCGGCGGCGAAGAACCCCGAGAGCAACGAGTCCTACACGAAGTTCGCGACCGAGATCCCGGCCTTCGCCAACACCGACCAGCTCGACCAGCAGCTGTCCACCGGCCAGGTCGAGATCACCTCCAAGCCGATCACCCGTGGCTTCTTCTCCAACCTGCTGCTCTCGCTGCTGCCCGTGCTGCTGCTGGCCGGGTTGTGGATCTGGGTCATGCGCCGCGGCGCCAGCATGATGGGCGGCGGCCTGGGCGGGCTCGGCAGGTCCAAGGCCGCCAAGCCGGTCGAGGCCGGGCAGGTGCGGGTCACGTTCGACGACGTCGCGGGCATCGACGAGGTCGAGAACGAGCTCGTCGAGATCGTCGACTACCTCAAGGACCCCGGGAAATACCGCAGGCTCGGCGCGAAGCTGCCCAAGGGCGTGCTGCTCGCCGGCCCTCCCGGCACCGGTAAGACGCTGCTGGCCAGGGCGGTCGCGGGCGAGGCCAAGGTGCCGTTCTTCTCGGCCAGCGCCTCCGAGTTCATCGAGATGATCGTGGGCGTGGGCGCCTCGCGGGTGCGCGACCTGTTCGAGGAGGCGCGGAAGGTGGCGCCGTCGATCGTGTTCATCGACGAGATCGACGCCATCGGCCGGGCCCGCGGCGGTGCAGGCGGCCTCGGCGGCCACGACGAGCGCGAGCAGACGCTGAACCAGATCCTCACCGAGATGGACGGCTTCTCCGGCGCCGAGGGCGTGATCGTCATCGGGGCCACGAACCGTCCCGAGGTGCTCGACCCGGCGCTCCTGCGTCCCGGGCGCTTCGACCGTACCGTCCAGGTGGGGCTGCCGGACGCGGCCGGCCGCACCGCCATCCTGCAGGTGCACACGCGGGGCGTGCCGCTGGACGGCGAGGTCAGCCCCGACCAGCTCGCCAAGACCACCCCCGGCATGACCGGCGCCGACCTGGCCAACCTGGTCAACGAGGCCGCCCTCCTCGCCGCCAAGCGCGGCAAGGAGAAGGTCACGATGTCCGACTTCGCCGACGCGCTGGAGAAGCTGCAGCTCGGCGCGGCCCGCAGCATCGTGATGCCGGAGGAGGAGCGCACCAGGACCGCCTTCCACGAGGCCGGTCACGCGCTGCTCGGCATGCTCCAGCCGGGCGCCGACCCGGTCAGGAAGATCTCGATCATCCCGCGCGGGCGGGCGCTCGGGGTCACGCTGTCCACCCCCGACACCGACCGGTACGCCTACGACGAGCAGTACCTGCGCGGGCGCATCACCGGCGCGCTCGGCGGCATGGCGGCCGAGCAGGTCGTGTACGGAGTCATCACCACGGGCGCCGAGAACGACCTGGAACAGGTCACCATGATCGCCCGTGGCATGGTCGGCCGCTGGGGCATGTCGGAGAAGGTCGGCCCGCTGACCATCCTCCCCAACGACGGACAGCAGCCGCAGGCCTCGCCCGCGACGCTCGCCACCGTCGACGAGGAGGCGCGGCGGATCGTGGACGAGTGCTACGAGCGCGCGATCCAGATCCTCACCGACAACCGCGACAAGCTCGACGCCATCGTGAAGGCCCTGCTCGAACACGAGACGCTCGACGAGGCCGGCGCTTACACGGCGGCGGGCCTGACCTCGTCGGCCACTCCCGTTCCCGTGGGCGGCTTTTCCGAGAATTAGCGCAAATCGGGCATTGCTCCGGCCCTGATCAGGGCAGCTCTCCCGGAACAACGATCGGGGGACTGTCGTGACACTGACGGACGAGCTCCTCACCGAGCTCGGAGACTCAGGGCTGGAGCAGATCGCGGGGATGCTCGGCACGGACACGACCATGGCCCGCGACGTGGTCGAGGCCGTGTCGGGCGTCATCGTCGGGGGCATGGCCCGCAACGCCCGTCACCCGGACGGCGCCGACGCCCTGCGCGCGGCCCTGGACGACCACGTGGACACCGATCCGTTCACCGGCGACGTGGCCTCGCTGACCCGCGACGGGCACAACATCCTCGGCCACGTCCTGGGGGGCCAGGGAACGGAGGAGGCCGCGGAGGGGCTGGCGCGGTTCGCCGGGGTCGACCCGGGGATCATCATGAGGCTGCTGCCCCTCGTCGCGCCCATGATCATGTCCCTGCTCGCCAACCGGGCCGAGAGCCGCGGCATGAACGCGGGCGCTCTGGCCGACGATCTGGACCGTGAGCAGCCGGGCTGCCCGGGGGAGCTGGGTGAGCTGCTCCAGGGGCTGCTGGACGCCGTCTTCGGCGGCGGGGTTCCCGCGCAGGGCGGGCCGTACGAGTCCCGCCCACCCTCCGACACCGGCCCCGACACCGGCACCGTGGGCCGCCGCGGCCCCGGCACCAGCACCGACACTGGCACCGGCCCCGACACCGGCACTGGCCCCGGCACCGGCACTGGCCCCGGCACTGGCCCCGGCACTGGCACTGGCACTGGCACCGGCCGCGACACCGGCATTGGCACTGGCACCGTGGGCCGCCGCGGCGCCCCGGACGGTCATGAGGAGGGGGACCCGCACGAGGTGGCCCCCGGCACCTCCAACCCCGACTGGTGAATGACGCGGCGCAGGTCAACGGTAGGCTTATGCGGTGATCGTTCTGGCCTCAGCCTCCCCCGCCCGCCTCGCCCTCCTCCGCAGCGCCGGGCTCGACCCCAAGGTGATCGTCAGCGGCGTCGACGAGGACTCGTTCTCCGCGCACACCCCGGCGGCACTCAGCCTCGTGCTCGCCAAGGCCAAGGCGGAGGCGGTCGCGAACGAGCTCGACGAGGGCCTGGTCATCGGCTGCGACTCGATCCTGGAGCTGGACGGCCGCCCGTACGGCAAGCCCGCCACGCCTGAGGAGGCCGCCGAGCGCTGGCGGCTCATGCGCGGGCGCACGGGACGCCTGGTGACGGGCCACTGCGTGATCGACGTGGCCGCGGGCAAGCAGGCGGCGCAGGTCGCCACCACCGTGGTCCGCTTCGGCCGGCCGTCCGACGAGGAGATCGCCGCGTACATCGCCACGGGGGAGCCGCTCAGCGTGGCCGGGGCCTTCAGCATCGACGGGCGCGGCGGGTGGTTCATCGAGGGCATCGAAGGCGACCACGGCAACGTGATCGGCATCTCGCTGCCGCTGCTGCACGACCTGTTCACGGAGCTGGGCTACGCGGTGACGTCGTTCTGGCGCTAGCCTGCCGGGCATGCGATCACTGCGCGACTTCACGTCCGGCGTCGGCTTCTTCTTCCAGGGGTTGGGGTGGGTCGCCAGGCACGGGCGGTGGTGGCTGTTCGGGCTGATCCCGGCGCTGATCGCGTTCGCGGTGTACGTCGCGGCGCTGATCTTTCTGGGCACGTACGCCACCGACCTGGCCGCGTTCCTGACGCCGTTCGCGGAGTCGTGGGGCTGGCGTGACCTGTTCCGGACGCTGGTGGGGATCGTGCTGTTCCTCGGAGGGCTGGCGCTGGCCGTACTCACCTTCACCGCGCTCACCCTGGCGATCGGGGAGCCGTTCTACGAGCGGCTGTCGGCCGAAGTGGACCCTCTCCCGGACGCCGACGAGCAGCCGTGGTGGCGCACCCTGCCGCGCTCGCTCAGGGACAGCCTGATCACGCTGTTCTACGTGCTCCTTTTCACGATCCCGCTGTTTTTCCTGGGCTTCGTCCCGGTGATCGGCCAGACGGTGGTGCCGGTGCTCGGGGCGCTCGTCTCGGGCTTCTTCCTGACGGTGGAGCTCACCACCCTGGCGCTGGAGCGGCGGGGGATGGCCCGCAAGCAACGCTTCGCGCTGCTGCGCGCGAACAAGGCCAGCGCGCTGGGGTTCGGGGTGGTGGGATTCCTGCTGTTCCTGGTGCCGTTCGTCGCAGTCATCGCCATGCCCGCCGCCGTAGCCGGCGCCGCCCTCCTCGTCCGCGCCCACCTGAACCCCACCCCATAACCCCCACTTCCGCCCAATCCCCCTCGCCCCATAACCCCCACCTCACAACCTGCCACTTCATCCCGCCACGGCCAGCGCCTTCACGGTCAGCGCCTTCACGGTCAGCGCCTTCACGGTCAGCGCCTCCACCCCCAGCCCTCCACCCCCAGCCCTCCACCCCCAGCCCTTCGACCCCAGGGCCTACAACCTCAGCGCCTTCACCGCTCAGCGCCTTCACGTCCAGCGCCGCCACCCCAGCCCTCCACCCCCCAGCGGAGCCTCCACCCCAGCCCATCGACCTCAGCGCTTCGACTCCAGGGCCTACCTACACCCTCAGAGCCTTCACCGCTCAGCCCCCTTCGGCTCGGCCCACCCCTCAGCCCGCCCCTTCCAGCTCCGGCCACCCATTCCGGCTCCGGCCACTTCGCTCGGGGGCCTCGCGGGCCCAAACACCCGTCATCACCCATCGGGCACCAGCCGTGGCCGCCGCCCGCTACCAGCATTAGCCCTGGCTTGGGCAGCCATCGCTTGGGCAGCAAGAACCACCACCACCCAAAGAGCCCTCAGCCGAATACCGGCGGGGCAGTTATCCACAACCCCGCTCCTGGACGCCCCCACCATCCCCAGAATCGCATTCGGGCCCGATCCCACAGCCGCCGCCCAGGCACCCTAAGGGCCCATGACGACCAACCACTCCACCCCCGCGACCACCCCAACCCCGAACCCCACTGCCACTTCCACTGCCGAAGACTCCGACCCCACCACCATCGCTCCCTCGCCGTCACCCTCAACCTCCCCTACGTCACCATCCCCTCCCTCTCCTCCCTCCCCTCAGCCCCCTTCCTCCTCTCCCGCATCCAGCTTCACGTCGCTGGAGCCCTGTCTCACCCTCACCAGCCCCACCGACATCCTGGCCGCAGTGCCATACCTCGTCGGTTTCCACCCGAAGACCAGCCTCATCGTGATCGGCCTCGACCGTCGCCAGGCCAAGTTGGTGGCCAGATGGAGCCTCCCGTTCCCTCCCGGCACCCTCGCCTCCTTGGAGCCAGTCTTCGACCGGGAGGGAGTGACAGAGATCGTCGTCGTCGGCTACGGCCCGGGGGAGCTGGTGACACCGGCAGCCGACGAGGCCAGACTTCTCGCCGCCAAGACCGAACTTCATGTAGGCGAAGCACTACGAGCACACGAGGGCCGTTATTGGTCTTACATCTGCGATCTCGCGACGTGCTGCCCGGCCGAAGGCACTCCGTACGACCTGACCACCAGCCAGATCGCCGCCGAGGCGACCATCCGAGGCCTGGTGGCCCTCCCCGATCGCGAATCCCTGGAACGTACGATCGCCCCCATCGCAGGCCCCGTACGCATGGCCATGCGCCAAGCCACAGCCGACGCGATCGCAGAATTCCGAGTCGACCTGACAGCCACCACAAACCTCGACACCTTCGCGACGCGTTTCATCGCCGAAAGCCTGAACAGAGTCCGATCAGCCCTCCAGACCCACGAGGAAGGCGGCCGCCTGGACGACGCGGAAGCGGCAAAACTAGGCCTGGCCCTATCGATCACCCGAGCCCGTGACGAGGCCTGGACCCTCATGCAAGATTCCCACGTACTCCTCTGGAAGGACCTGACCCGCAGGCTGGAGCCCCGCTTCATCCCACCGGCCGCATCCCTCCTGGCGATGGCTTCCTGGCGCGCGGGAAACAACGTCCAGGCCACCATCGCCCTCGAACGCGCCCTGACCATCGACCCCAGCTACTCGATGGCCAACCTCCTCATGCACGCCCTCCAAAACCTCCTGTCTCCCACGATCCTGCGAGACCGCCTCCCCACCCCGGCCGAACTCGACGCCGCCATGGGCTCACCCCACGCCTCCTGGCTCCTCCCCTTGGTGAACCTCCTGGACGAAGACGACCCGCACTCCCCACCCGAATAACGCCCACCCGCCAGCGCCCTGCCAAGAGCACCAATCGAGACCACCGAGCAACAACGCAGTGGGGGACGACCTGATCCACAGGGAGGCGCCCACCGTCGCCATCCACCAGCCGCAAGAAAGCGGATCGTCGCCAACTGCCCGCCACGCGGAAACGGATCGTCACCAACCACCAGCCGCCAGTCGTAAGCCACCGACTGCCGGTCGCAGGTCTCGGGCCACCGACCGCTGACTGTCGGTCGCGGGCTGCCGATTGCGCGTTGCTGGTCGAGGGCTGCCGTCTGCCGGTTATCGTCCGTGAGCGATTGGCCGCCAGTCGCGGGCTGCTGTTTCGCGGTTGACGGTTGCAGCCGCAAGCGGGGTTGGGCGCCCGTTGGTATGCGCCGGCTGCCGGTTGCGGGCGGCTGGCGTGAGCTGGGGGTGTCGGTCGCGGGTTGCCGATTGCGGGGTTGTTGATCGAGGGATGCCGAGTGCCGGTCGCTGGCCGCGAGCGGTTGGCTGCCGGTCGCTGGCCGCGAGGTGGCGGCTGTTGGTCGGGTCGCAGTTCGGAGGGTTGTCGGTCGCCGGTTGCCAATCGTGAGCGGTTGGCCGCCAGTCGCCGGCTGCTGTTTGCGCTTGACGGTCGCAGAAGCAAGCGGGGTTGGTCGCCGATCGTCAGCCGCCGGTTGCTGGTCGCCGGTCGCGCTGGCCGTGGGACGGCGGCTGTTGGTTGCGAGCCGCAAGCCTGGCCGCAGGTCGGGTGGCTGTCGGTCGCTGGCCACCGGTTGTGAGTTGGCGGCCGCCAGCGTCAGCCGACACTGCGCCAATCGCCTGTCAGTCAGTGGTCCGCCAACGGGTGACCCGCTGGCGGACGGTTGTCGGGGGTCAGCTGCCGGTGCCTTCTTCGCGGCGGCGGCGCTCGTTGTAAGCGCGCATGCGCGGCGGATAGCCGGTGAGTTGTACGTCATAAACCGGGAGGGCAAGATCGCGAGCAACCTTGTGGATCACGGCAGGGGAACCGACCCTGCGCCTGGTCCATTCGCCGTCGTCGGCGACCGCCACGGCGGTCGTGTCGGTGGCGAAAGTCTCTGGCTCGACGTAAAACTCGACGCCGCGGCGCGAGCGGGCAAAAGCGATAAGCGCTTCGATGTCGGCGTCAGTCGCCTCGCGGTCGAACTTCGCGACCTTGGGGCCGCGCAGTCGACGAATGCCGTAGCGGTCTCGCCATCTCATGCATCCTTTTTATACCGTCTGGAGCCGCCGTGCGTCGGGGATGATCTAGGGGTCACATCCGGGATTCTCCCGATAGCACCGAGGGTCCGAGGGACGCAGTATGAGAGGTGACTGCCCGATTCTCAAAGGAGAGGCATGGCGATTATGGCTGGGGTACCGCAAACCCCTGGGCCGGGACAGGTGCAGCCAGCTCATCTGCGCGTCACCCACCAGGACCGAGAGCACGTGGTCGAGCACGTCAAGGCCGCCTACGCGGAGGGCCGCTTCGACAAGCTCGAGTTCGACGACCGTCTGGAGCGCGCGATGACGGCGCGCACGCACGGTGACCTGATGCCCATCATGACCGAGCTGTACGGCGCTCAAGCCGTACCCCGGCTCGCCCCGCTCCCGCCTCCGGTCCGCCCTGAGCGGGCGCCGGAGAGCAACGAACGTCTCGCCGCCGCCGTCGGCCACCTGCTGATGGTCGTCGGCATCCCGATCGCCGGCCCCCTGATCCTGCTGCTCACCGGCGCCAAGACTTCGCCCTACATTCGCAGGCAGGCGCTCGAGGCACTCAACTTCCAGCTCACGGTGGTGGGAGCCACGGTTCTCCTGCCGTTCACGGTCATCGGTGTCGTGCTGCTCCCGTTCATCTGGGTCGCCGCCGTCGTCCTCTCCATCGTCGGTGGCATTACGTCCCTGACGGAGGGCGACTTCCGCTACCCGATGACGCTGCGCTTGGTGAAGTGACTCCACTCGCCAGCACCCGAGATCTATACGAGCCCGGCCTGGTCCAGCCCAGCAAGGGGGCCGCATCCAGTTAGGCCCTTTCGGAGTGGCGGCTGGGTCGGGGTTCAGGGCGAGAGACTGACATCACCGTTGAGCCGGGCGCCCCGTGCTGGCGTCGCACTGAATGGCCGCGTGGTTCAGATGCGGTGAGGGGGCTGCGGGGCGGGGCGGCGGTAGCGGGGCAGGACCATTGGGCGTGGTGATGGCAGTGGGGCAGGCCCCCAGGGTGGGGTGGCGTACGCGGGTCCAGGGCCTTGGGGTGGGGCGGTGTACGCGGGTCCAGGGCCTTGGGGGCGGGGTTAGCGGGACAGGACCTCGTACTTGACGCGCATGACGCCGGCGCTGGTGTTGCCGATGGCGGAGAAGGCGGCTTCGGAGAGGTCGAGGCAGCGGCCGCCCACGTACGGGCCGCGGTCGTTGATGCGGACCGTGACCGATTCGCCGGTGCCGGGGTTGGTGACGCGGACCTTGCTGCCCAGGGGGAGGGTCTTGTGGGCGGCGGTCATGGCCGAGGGGTCGAAGCGCTCGCCGCTGGCTGTCATCTGGGGGTCGCCGTAGTAGGAGGCGCCACAGGTTCCGGATGAGAGTACGCGGGTCTTCGGCTTGTGGGCCGGGGACTTGGTGGCCTTCGTGGGCGTGGGCGACGTGGTCACGGGGGTTGAGCGCTTGGTCGCTGTGGGCTTGGCGGCCGGGCTCGAGGAGGCCGCTGCCGGGGAGGCGGTGGTGTTCGGCTGGGCGGTCGCCGGGGACTTGGTGGGCCTCGGGCGGGCCGCCGCGGGCTTGGGGAGCGGCGAGGGCGACTGGGGGGTCGCCTGGCGAGCGGCTTCGTTAAGCGGCTTGGCCTGGAGTGGGGTGGGAGCTGCCGAGGGGTCGTTGGGGGAGCCGGTGGTGTCCATGGCGGCCCAGGCAGCGGTGGAGGCGGCGGCCACGACGGCGGCGCCGGCCGCGAGGGTGATCCAGCGGCGCTTGCCTGCGATGAGCTTGCGGTACTGAGGGGTCGGCTTGAGGGAATGCTGGCCCAAGGTAAACCACAGTCCTAGCTAGGGGATAGGGCAGGGAAAGGCCGGGCCGGAGGGGGTGGAGGGCGCACGGCGGCCGATCCGTAGGCGGGGAGGGGGATCCCGCGCAGTGAGGACGAACATATGCGACAAAGCCCGAGTAAAGGCAACTTAATGCGACAGTCAGTGACATATCTCACTTAAGCCACAAGATTGCTAAGAACGCCCAGGTGCGCTATGGATCTTTGGGGCTCCGGGAAACGCGAGAAAGCAGGCTTGATCGGCAAATGGCGCAGCTCGGGTGGGTGATAGGCGGAGCCGGGTGGTGATAGGCCGAGCTGGTTGAGTGATGGGCCGAGGTGGGTGTGGTGATAGGCCGAGCTGGGTGGGGGACGGGCCGAGGTGGGTGTGGTGATCGGCGGCGGTGGGTGGGTGATGGGCCGACGTGGGTGTGGTGATCGGCCGAGCTGGGTGGGTGATGGGCCGAGCGCCTGGTGATCAAGCCGTCACTCGTGGGTGTTTTTGTTCTTGACGGTTTGCGGCTTGCTGATTTCAGGCAGGCCCGGCTACAGCATCAGAGAGCGCACGGTGTCGACCGTGTCGGCGTCCTCGACGCGCTTGTCCGGGCGGTAGCGCAGGACCCGGGCGAAACGGAGGGCCATGCCGCCGGGATAGCGGGGGGAGCGCTGGACCCCGTCGAAGGCGATCTCCACCACCAGCTCCGGCCGCAGCGTGACCGTCCAGTTGTCGGTGGGCCCCTCGGCCAGCTCGAGGAAGCGCTCGGTCTGCCAGGCCAGCAGTTCGTCCGTCAGGCCCTTGAACGTCTTGCCGAGCATCACGAACCCGCCCGAAGGGTCACGCGCTCCGAGGTGGAGGTTGGAGAGCTTGCCCTCGCGCCGCCCATGACCCCATTCGGCGGCCAGGACCACCAGGTCGAGCGTGTGACGCGGCTTGACCTTGATCCATGCGGCGCCCCGGCGGCCCGCCGCATAAGGGGAGGCCAGGGACTTGACCACCAGGCCTTCGTGGCCCGCCTTGACCACATCGGTGAAGAACTTCTCCGCCTCGGCCACGTCACCCGTCACCAGCCGCGGCGTCAGCAGCCCCTGGGGGACCGCGCGGGCGAGGGCCTCCTGGCGTTGTGAATAGGGCAGGTCAAGCAGGTCGGCGCCGTCCACCCGTAGGGCGTCGAAGAAGAACACGCTCAGCGGCGTCTGCTCGCGCAGCTGGGCGACGTTGGTCTTGCTGGTCGCGCGGCTCGCCGTCACCTGGAACGGGTGCGGCCGCCCGTCAGGACGCAGCGCGAGCACCTCGCCGTCCAGCACGAGATCGTCGTACGGCATGTCGAGCACGGCCTCGACCAGCTCGGGAACCTGCGGCGTGATGTCGTCGAGCGTACGCGTGAAAACCTTGACCTCAGAGCCCGAACGGTGGGCCTGCACCCGCATGCCGTCGAGCTTCCACTCCAGCGCCGCGGGGGCGCCGGCCTTCTCCAGCGCGGCGGCGACGTTGGGCGCGCTGCCCGCCAGCATGGGCGAGACCGCCTGTCCCACCTGCAGCCGGAACGCGCGCAGCGCCTCTACCCCGCCGCTCAACGCGGCCGCGCCGACGGCGGGAAGCCAGCCGCGCAGCGTGAGCGCGCGGCGCACATCGGCCGACGGCGCGCCGGACGCCTTGGCCACCGCCTCGATCATGACGCCGTCGAGCGCGCCCTGCCGCAGCTCACCGAACAGCAGCCGCCGCATGAACTGCTGCTCCTGGCTCGTCAGCCCCGCGAACAGCTCGGCCACCAGCGCCTTGCGCGCGGCCTGCGAGCCCGGCCCGGAAACCGCCTTGATCCTGCTCAGCAGCTCGTCGACCGCGGTCAGGGTGGCGGTGGCGGCCAGCTTGGGCTGGGGGATGTCCTCCAACGTGCGCCAGCCCACGCCCACCTGCCGCTGGGGCAGCTCGCCCGAGAGGTACGAGATCGCGATCTCCGCCTCCTCCGGGCCGACCCGGCCCAGCAGCTCCGCCAGATGGCCCACCTTGCCGAGCCGAGCGGACGTGCGCGCCACCGCCTCGGAAACCCGGACCACGTCGATCAGAAGCACACGCCTATGTTGCCTTATGGTGCCGACATTTCCCCACCCGATATCGGCCAAGTGTCTGCCTTGTTCCCGGCACGGCCCCTCGTGCGGTTGCTCCCTTTTGGGATCATCGCGTGGGTTTCTTATATGGGTGCCGCGTATAGGGCCCTTATTTGGGGCTTCTCGGGCGGGGGCACACGGGTTCGCGGGTGGGGCCTCTCGTTTCGGGAGGGCGAGGGTGATGCGGTGTCACGTCGGTACATGCGCCAGGGCGACTGTCGCGTTGAAGGGGCGATCGCCGTAGCGGGGTGGGCCGGCGTATCGGGGCAAGGCGGGGCAGAGCGCGTGGGGGACGTCGGTCGGGAAAGACGGGCGGGAGGGAGCGGGGCGTCGGTCCGGAAGGGCGGCGCAGGGCGCGTGGGCGCGTCGGTCCGGAAAGGCGGAGCAGGCGCGCGGGGGTGTCGATCCGAAGGGGCGAGGCGGGGGGGCGCGGGTCCGGGCGGGGTGGGGGTGGGTGGTGTGGGGGCGTCGGGTCCGGGCGGGCGGCCAGCGTGGGGAGGAGCGGCGGGTCCGGAGGGGGTGGGGTGGCTGAGTGTGGAGGCGTCAGGTTCGGACGGGGCGGGGTGAGTGGTGTGGGGACGCCGGGTCCGGGCTGGCGGCGTGGGGAGGAGCGTCGGGTCCCGGGAGGGTGGGTGTGGGGGCGTCAGGTTCGGACGGGGCGGGGTGAGTGGTGTGGGGACGCCGGGTCCGGGCTGGGGGCGTGGGGAGGAGCGTCGGGTCCCGAGAGGGTGGGTGGGGGGCGTCGGGTCCGGAAGTGGTGGCGGTGGGTGGTGTGGGGGCGTCGGGTGCGGGCGGGGTGGGGTGGGTGGTGTGGGGGCGTCGGGTCCGGGCGGGCGGTCAGTGTGAGGAGGAGCGTCGGGTCTGGAAGGGGTGGGTGTCGGGCTGGACACAAGTGGGGTGTCGGGTTGGGGAGGGGTGGGGCGGGCCGTTTTGGGTCAAGTGACCCGCCCCGGGGAGGTGCTAGCTGACGCCGAGCAGGTCGACGACGAAGATGAGCGTCTCGTTCGGCTTGATGCGCGCGCCGGCCCCCCGGCTGCCGTAACCGAGATGCGGCGGGATGACGAGCTTGCGCCGCCCGCCGACCTTCATGCCCGCGACCCCCTGGTCCCAGCCCGCGATGACGCGGCCCGCGCCGAGCGGGAACTCGAACGCGTCGCCGCGGTTCCACGACGCGTCGAACTCCTCACCGGTCGAGAAGGCCACGCCCACGTAGTGGACGCGTACGGTGTGGCCGGGCTTGGCCTCCGGGCCGTCGCCCACGGTCAGGTCGACGATCTCCAGGTCGGCGGGCGGGTTGCCCTCGGGAAAGTCGATCTCGGGCTTTTCGAGTGCCACGAAGTGCTCCTGTTGATGATTGCTGACAATGAGACCCGACGACTCTATGCGGTCGGGATATCGTCATCGTTCATGACCGCCCTTTCCCCGGATGGGATCCTGCTCACCGGGCGCGTCGCCGTGGTCACCGGGGCGGCCAGGGGCATCGGGCTGGCGATCGCGGAGACGTTCGCCGCGTTCGGCGCTCATGTCGCGGTGTGCGACCGCGACAAGCCGCGGGCCGAGCTGGCGATGAAGCTCGACGTACGCGACCACGTGGCGGTGGAGATCTTCGCCCAGGCCATCCGTGAGCGGTGGGGCCGGGTGGACATCCTGGTCAACAACGCGGGCGGCACCTTCCACGCGGCGTTCGCCGACACCTCGCCGCGCGGCGAGCAGATCCTCGTCGAGGAGAACTTCACGCAGGTCACCGGCATGATCAGGCGGCTGCTGCCGATGATGTCGCCGGGCGCGTCGATCATCAACGTGACCTCGAGCGAGGCCCACCAGGCGGCTCCGGGGTTCGCGGTGTACGCGGCGATGAAGGCCGGTCTGGAGAGCCTGACGAAGACGCTCGCCCTGGAACTCGCCCCCAGGGGCATCCGGGTGAACGCGATCGCGCCCGACGCGCTGCGGACCGAGGGCGAGTCGGGGGTGCGCGAGCGCATGCTGGCCCGCCCCTTGCCCTACGAGCCGGTACGCGTCCCGCCGCTCGGCCGGCTGGGCGGCCCGGAGGAGGCCGCCGGCGCGGCCGTGTTCCTGGCCAGCGACCTGGCCAGGTTCGTCACGGGAGCGACGTTGCACGTGGACGGCGGCATCCACGCCGCCGGCGGCTGGCGCCGAACCTGAAGCAGCCGAAGCCTGAAGCAGCCGAAGCCTGAAGCAGCCGAGGCCCGAAGCAGCCGAGGCCCGAAGCAGCCGAGGCCCGAAGCAGCCGAGGCCCGAAGCAGCCGAGGCCCGAAGCAGCTGAAGCCGAAGCCGAAGCAGCCGAAGTCAAGAACGCACAAGTCACCAGCTCTGGTGCAGCGGCATCCCCTCGGCGTACCCGGACGAGCTCTGGATCCCGACCACGGCCTGCGCGTGGAACTCCTCCAGGTTCGACGCCCCCGTGTACGTGCACGCCGACCGCAGCCCCGCCACGATGCCGTCGATCTGGTCCTCCACGCTCGGCCGCTTCGGGTCCAGATACATGCGGGAGGTCGAGATGCCCTCCTCGAACAGCGCCTTCCTGGCCCGCTCGAACGCCGAGTCGTCGGCCGTCCGCAGCCGCACGGCCCGCGCGGAGGCCATGCCGAAGTTCTCCTTGTACTTGCGCCCGTTCGCATCGGTGTGGGTGTCGCCGGGCGACTCGTACGTCCCCGCGAACCATGAGCCGATCATCACGTTGGACGCCCCCGCGGCCAGCGCCAGCGCCACGTCGCGCGGATGGCGTACCCCGCCGTCCGCCCACACGTGCCGGCCCAGCCGCCGGGCCTCCGCCGAGCACTCCAGCACGGCGGAGAACTGCGGCCGGCCCACCCCGGTCATCATCCGCGTGGTGCACATGGCGCCGGGCCCGACCCCGACCTTGAGGATGTCGGCCCCGGCGTTCACCAGGTCGCGCACGCCCTCGGCCGTCACCACGTTGCCCGCCACGACGGGCACGCCGGGGTCGAGGGCCTTGACGGCGCGCAGGGCCGAGATCATCTTCTCCTGGTGGCCGTGCGCGGTGTCCACGACCAGGCAGTCGATCCCGGCGTCGAGCAGTTCCTTGGCCTTGGCGGCCACGTCGCCGTTCACGCCGACCGCGGCCGCGATGCGCAGGCGTTCCTGCGCGTCGATCGCGGGCTGGTAGAGGGTGGCGCGCAGCGCGCCCAGGCGGGTGAGGATGCCGACCAGCCGCCCGCCGGGATCGACGACGGGGGCCAGCCGGTGGCGGCCGCCGTGCAGCCGTTCGAAGGCCGTGCGCGGGTCCAGCCCGGCGGGCAGCGTCAGCAGCTCGCTCGACATGACCTGCGAGAGCTGGGTGTACATGTCGACGCCCTGGCAGTCGGCGTCGGTCACGACCCCGACCGGCCGGTTGTCCCAGTCGACCACGATGATCGCGTCGTGCGCCCGCTTGGGCAGCAGCTGCAGCGCCTCGCCGACGGTGTCGTGGGGGGTGAGCGTGAGCGGCGTGTCGTGTACGAGGTCGCGTTTCTTGACCCAGTCGACGACGTCGGTCACGACGTCCTGCGGAATGTCCTGCGGGATCACGGCGATGCCGCCCCGCCGTGCCACGGTCTCGGCCATGCGCCGGCCGGCGACCGCGGTCATGTTCGCCACGACGACGGGAATGGTGGTGCCCGTGCCGTCGTTCGTCGACAGGTCGACTGCGAGCCGCGAACCGACCGCGGATCGCGACGGCACCATGAACACGTCGCTATAGGTCAGGTCGTAATGAGGCTCGAGGTCGTTGAGAAACTTCACGTTCATTCATCTTATGCGGTGACCGCACATTGAGGGGTTTCCCCCGTTGGATGGGGCTTATGATCGGCCGGGACACTTTTGGGGGAGGGAGGGCCCTGTGGACGTCACCGAACGGGGCGAACTGATCGTGGTCGGCTTCGCCGTACGCACCACGAATGCAGACGAGATGGATCCGTCGCGGGCGAAGCTGCCCGTACTGTGGCAGCGGGCCGGCGCTCCGGGGGCGTTCGCGCACGTGCCGGGGCGCGTGGACGAGAACCTGTACGCGGTGCTGACCGACTACGAGAGCGACCATCACGGCGCGTACACGCAGATCGTGGGCACCGGCGTGCGCACCGTGCCGCGGCTGCCGGAGGGCATGGTGGCCGTGCGCGTGCCGGCGGTCCCGTCGATGCGGGTGGAGGTCCGCGGCCCGATGCCGCAGGCCCTCGCCGACATGTGGCAGCAGGTGTGGAAGCACACCGAGTCAGGGGGTACGCCGTCCCGCGCGTTCACCACTGACCTCGAGGTCCACCACCCGGACGGCGTGGACCTCTACCTGGCCATCTAGAGACCGAGCGCGGCGGCCGCCGCCTCGACGGCCGCCGGCTTGACCTCTTCGACCGGCAGGTTCGCGTATTCCACCGAGCAGTCGGACATGCCGCCCAGCGCCACCGTCGCCCGGATGTGCTGCGCCTGTGTGAGCTCCGGGCCCAGCAGCAGCGTGATGATCCGCCGCCGCCAGTCGAACATGCGGGTGCCCAGGTCGAGGAAGCCCAGCACGGACAGCTCCCGCACCATCATCATGGTCACCTCGCGGTGCCGCCAGATCAGCTCGAAGTAGTCGTCGAGCAGCTGCCGGGCGTCGCCGGGCTGACGCGTCGCGACGAACCGCTCGATGTCCTCCACCATCGGCTGCACGATGCTGCGGACGAGGTCGTCGCGCGAGGCGAAGTGGTAGTAGAGCGCGGGCTTGGTGATGCCCAGGCGGTCTGAGATCTGGCGCAGGCTCGTGTTCTGAACGCCCTGGGAGACGAACAGCTCGCGGGCCACCTCCTGGATGCGCGTCCTCGTGTCACTGGGCATGGCTGAAGGATACCCCTTACCTATCGTTAAGTAAGCTGATAGCCTGGCACTTACCTATCGTTAAGTAAGGAGGCGGTCATGCGGATCCTCATCTCGGGAGCGAGCGTCGCGGGCCCGGCTCTCGCGTACTGGCTCACCAGGTACGGCTCCACCGTCACCGTCGTGGAACGGGCCGCGGCGCTCAGGAAGACCGGCGGCCACGCCGTCGACCTGTTCAGGCCGGCGATGGACATCGTCGAGAAGATGGGCCTGCTGGAGCAGGTCATGGCCAAGAAGACCGGCATCGAGCGGCTCACGATGCACCGGGAGGGCGAGTCGCGGCCCATCGAGGTGGAGCTGCGCCGCGTGATGAGCGCCGTCTCCGACCGGCACGTCGAGATCATGCGCGACGATCTGAGCGAGATCATCTACGACGCCACCAGGGGCGACGTCGACTACGTCTTCGGCGACTCGATCGCCTCGATCTCCGACGACGGCGAGGTCACCTTCGACAGCGGCAGGACGGACACGTTCGACCTGGTCATCGGCGCCGACGGCCTGCACTCGAACGTCCGCCGCCTGGTCTTCGGCCCCGAGTCGGACTACGCCACGTGGATCGGCGCCTATCTGGCCGTCGTCTCGGTGCCCAACTACCTCGGGCTCGACGGCCGGACGGAGGTCATCGCGGGGGCGGGCCGGATGGCCGGGATCGGCACCGTGGACATGGGCGACGCGCGGGCGTTGTTCCTGTTCAGGACGCCGCGGCAGCTCGACTACCACCACCGCGACGTCCCCCGGCAGAAGGAGCTGCTGCGCGAGCACTTCGAGGGGATGGGCTGGGAGGTGCCGCGGCTGCTGGAGGAGCTGGACCGCACGCCGGCCTTCTACTTCGACTCGATCACGCAGCTCCGTATGGACACCTGGTCACGCGGCCGGGTGACGCTCGTGGGCGACGCCGGGTACTGCCCCGGTCCGGCCGTCGGCGGGAGCACGAGCCTGGCGGTCGTCGGGGCGTACATTCTGGCGGGCGAGCTCGCGACCTACGGCGGTGACCACACGCGGGCCTTCCCCGCCTACGAGGCCGAGATAGGCGACTACGTGCGCCGCAGCCGTACGTTCGCCATCAACGCGGCCAAGAAGATCGTCCCCGGCAGCCGGTTCGACCTCTGGGCGCTGGCCGCGACGGTGCGGCTGATCAACCACCTGCCGGTCGCGCTCACCACGGCGGCCGCCAAGATCAGCAGCAGGGGCGTGCGGCTGCACGACTCGATCGTGCTGAAGGACTACGCGAGCACCCCCTGGTCGCGAAGTTTGTCCGCCTCCTCCTGAGACAGCCCCCACTCCGAAAGGTCGGTGAGGCGGGTGGCGGGGGAGAGGTCCGGCCGGGGCGCGCCGAGCAGGCGGGGCGCGGGCATCGGCTGGGTGACGCCGCCGACCTCGACGAAGGAGCCCCGGGCGGTGTTGTGCGGGTGGTGCGGGGCCTCGGCCATGGACAGGACGGGCGAGACGCACGCGTCCGAGCCCTCGAAGAGCGCCTCCCACTCGGCCCGCGTGCGCTTCCCGAACTCCTCGGCCAGGCGGGCCTTCAGCGCGGGCCACTGCGTCCTGTCGTTCCTGTCGGGCAGGTCGGCCAGCCCCATCAGGCTCACCATCGCGTCCCAGAACTGCGGCTCCAGCGAGCCCACAGCGACGAACTCGCCGTCGGCCGTCTCGTACGTGTCGTACTGCGGGGCGCCGGTGTCGAGCAGGTTCGTGCCGCGCGGCCCCCAGTAGCCGCTCTGCGCCGCCTGGTAGAACATCGAGAACAGGATCGCCGCCCCGTCCACCATGGCCGCGTCGATCACCCGCCCCTTGCCCGTGCGCTCGCGCTCGAACAGGGCCAGCAGCACCCCGTACGCCAGCATCAGCCCGCCGCCGGCGAAGTCGCCGAGGATGTTGATCGGCGGGGTCGGCGGGCCGCCCTCGCGCCCCAGCATCGACAGGACGCCGGAGATCGCGACGTAGTCGATGTCGTGGCCGGCCGTGGACGCGAGCGGCCCGTCCTGGCCCCAGCCGGTCATCCGGCCGTAGATCAGCCGTTCGTTCACCGCGTGGAGGTCGTCGGGGCCGATGCCGAGCCGCTCGGCCACTCCCGGGCGGAACACCTCGATCACGACGTCGGCGTGCCGCGCCAGCTCCTTGAATGCGGCCACGCCTTCGGGGGACTTCAGGTCCAGCCCGATCGTGCGCTTCCCGCGATCCATGACATCGCCGCGCGGCCGGTCGGAGACCGCCTTGACCCGGTCCACGCGCAGCACCTCGGCGCCGTGGTCGGCCAGCATCATCCCGGCGAACGGCCCAGGTGCGAGCCCTGCGAGCTCCAGTACGCGTACCCCGGCGAGCGGGCCGTTGTGAACTTCAGGCATCCCCCCAGTAGAACAACATTCGGTGATCTATCGCAAGCGGCCTTCGCGACCTTCCGGCGAAGAGGTGGGAGGTATGGGAAACTTGCCCACTGTGTTCGGGTGGTCAACAGGGGTAGGACATGGTTTCGGATAGCAACCGGCTCATCGCGGCCCGCTACCAGTTAGTACGCGAACTGGGCCGCGGGGGCATGGGCGTGGTCTGGGAAGGGCAGGACACCCTGCTCAACCGGCAGGTCGCCATAAAGGAGGTGCTGCTGCCCGACGGGCTGTCGCCGGGCGAGCAGGAGCGCCAGCTTTTGCGGACCGCCCGTGAGGCCCGCACCGCGGCCAAGCTGAGCCATCCGTCCGTCGTCGCGATCTACGACGTCGTCGAGGAGGGCGGCCGTCCGTGGATCGTGATGGAGCTGCTGCGCCATCCCACGGTGGAGGAGGTCGTGCTCACCTCCGGCGCGCTCCCGGTGCGGGAGGCGGCCGAGCTGGGCCGGCAGGTGCTGTCGGCGCTGCGGACCGCCCACGAGGTGGGCATCCTGCACCGCGACGTCAAGCCGAGCAACATCCTGATGGCCGAGGACGGCCGGGCCGTGCTCATGGACTTCGGCATCGCCACCGCCGAGGGTGACGCGTCGCTCACCAAGACCGGCATGGTCACGGGCTCGCCGAGCTTCCTCGCTCCCGAGCGGGTCCGCGCCGAGCACGCGGGACCGCCCTCCGACCTGTGGTCGCTCGGTGCCACGCTGTACGCGTGCATGGTGGGCCGCTCGCCGTTCGAGCGGGGCGACCCCATGTCGACGCTCAACGCGCTGCTCAGCGAGGAGCCCGACTACCGCAGGATTCCGCCGATCATGCATCCGGTCCTGCGCGGGCTGCTGAAGAAGGAGCCGGAGCAGCGGGTCGACGCCGCGGAGGCCGAGCGGCTGCTCCAGGCCATCCTCACGGCCAAGCCCGCGAGCGCCGACCGGGACGTGCCGGAGCGGAAACCGGGCGGCGGCCGGGGCCGTGCCGTGCTCGCGGCGGCCGCGGCGGCGGTCCTGGTGATCGCGGGCGGCTCGGTGGCGTACTTCAAGCTCGCGTCCCCGGCGGAGGGCGCCCCGCGGCAGACCGCTCAGCCGGCCGCCGCGACCCGCCCGCTCACGCCGGCGGCCACGGACACGCCTGAGCCGAGCACGACACCCACTCCGACGCCCAGCGTGACCAGGGCCGTCCCGATCACGCGCATGTGGAGGTCGCGTGACGGCTGGTCCATCATGCGGCCCACCAGCTGGCGCGGAGCTCTCAAAGAGGCCTACACGGAGTGGACGCGCCGGGACCGGAGCGCGCATCTCGGGGTGGAGGCCGTCTACTCCGTCGTCGACCCGCACCAGATCATGCGCGACGCGCAGGAGACCGTCGCCCAGAACGCCCAGAACGTCGTCAACCGCGGCCGCAGGGTGGTCGTGCACCAGGGCACGAAGGCCGTGGAGTGGGAGTTCTCCTGGACCGCGGGCACCGGGGGCGACGCCCCGTGGGCCACGCCGGGCACCCGGTACCACGAGATCCGCCGGGCCGTCGCGATCGGCGACACGGCGTACGTCCTGTCCTGGACGGTCGACGAGGCCCAGTGGACGCGTAACAGAGGACTGATGCGGCAGGTGATCAGCAGCTTTACTGTGGGGGCATGAGCCCCTGGAACCTGCTCGCTCTGCCCCCGCTCCCCGAAGAGCTCCTGCGCCACCTGCTCGCCCCGCTGGGCGACCAGGTGACCGTACGCGTGCCGGCCGCCCGCGACAGGGACGCGCTCCTGGCCGCGCTGCCGGAGGCGGAGATCGTGCTCGGCGACTGGACGGGCACGCTCGCGATGGACGCCGAGGCGGTCAAGGCCGCGCCCCTGCTGGCGTTCGTGCAGCAGCCGTCCGTGGGTGTGGACGGCCATGACCTCGACGCCCTGGCGGCGGCCGGGGTGCCGCTGGCCAACACGCCGGGCGTCAGCGCGGTGGCGGTCTCGGAGTGGTGCCTGGCGGCCACGTTCTCGCTGTCGCGCAAGCTGGCCGCCGCCGACGCCGCCGTACGCGCGGGTGAGTGGCCGCAGCAGGGCCTGCAGCCGTACGAGCTGCGCGGGCGCCGCGTCGGCATCGTCGGGTACGGCCCGATCGGCGCCACCTGCGCGGAGATGTTCCTCGCTCTCGGCTGCCACGTCTCCTACTGGACCCGCACGCCCCGCGCGGACCCCGGCTTCGCGGACCTGCCGGAGCTGATCTCCTCCAGTGACGTGCTCGTCGTGGTGATCGCGCTGTCCGACGAGACCCGCGGCCTCGTCGACCCCGGCCGCATGAAGCAGGGCGCCCTGCTCGTCAACGCCGCGCGGGGTGGCGTCGTGGACCAGCAGGCGCTCGTCACGGCCCTGCGCGAGGGGCGCCTGGGCGGCGCGGCGCTCGACGTCTTCGACGTGGAGCCGCTGCCGGCGGACGACCCGCTGAGGGACCTCCCGAACGTCCTGCTGTCGCCGCACGTCGCGGGCGTCACGCCCGAGGCCACGGGCCGGCTGCTCACGGCAACGCTGGACAACCTCACCGCCGCCGTCGAGGGCCGCGAGGTGCATAACGTGCTTAACGGCGTAAGCTCCGTGATCTTCAGAAAGTTTACGCAATCGCCTACCACGTAGGCATTTCACCTGTCACTATGAACAGTTTTCGTGTCTTTAACGACCCCGGTCTATTCGAGGTCGCTCACGGGAGATACCGTCTTACGGACGATCTCTACCAGCTCAAGGGGGTGCTTGCCGTGCCGACGAAGATGTCGACACACCAACGGGCAGTAGAGCAGATCCGGCAGTCGTACGCCGAGATCCCGGGCGGTGCCGCCCCGCGCCTGGCCAAGTCCACGTCCAACCTCTTCAGGTTCCGCGACGGCGGCAGGACGGCCAAGCTCTCGGCGAGGGATCTCGACGAGGTCATCAGCGTCGACCCCGAGACCATGACGGCCGAGGTCCAGGGCATGACGACGTACGAGCACCTGGTGGACGCCACCTTGCCGTACGGGCTCATGCCGTACGTGGTGCCGCAGCTCAAGACGATCACGCTGGGCGGCGCCGTGACCGGGCTCGGCATCGAGTCCACGAGCTTCCGGGACGGCCTGCCGCACGAGTCGGTGGAGGAGCTCGAGATCCTCACCGGTGACGGGCGCGTCGTCGTGGCCCGCGAGGACAACGAGCACCGGGAGCTCTTCCGCGCGTTCCCCAACTCCTACGGCACGCTGGGCTACGCGCTGCGCATCCGGATCAAGCTCCGCAAGGTCCAGCCGTACGTGCATCTCACGCACGTCAAGTTCACGGACGCGGCCAAGTGCATGCTGGCCCTGCAGGAGATCTGCGACAGCATGGTGCACGACGGGGAGAGCGTCGACTTCGTCGACGGCGTCTACTTCAACCCGGGGGAGATGTACATCACGGTCGGCCGGTTCGCCGAGCGTGCCCCTTATGCCTCGGACTACACGGGGATGCGCATCTACTACCAGTCGATCAGGCAGCGCAACCGCGACTGGCTGACCGTGCGCGACTACCTGTGGCGCTGGGACACCGACTGGTTCTGGTGCTCGCGGGCGTTCGGCGTGCAGCAGCCCGTCGTGCGCTCCCTCATGCCGCGCCGCTGGATGCGTTCCGACGTCTACCGCCGCCTGGTGGCGCTGGACAGGAAGTACGGGGTCACCGCCCGCGTCGACAGGTGGCGCGACCAGCCCGTGCAGGAGTCCGTGATCCAGGACGTCGAGGCTCCGGTCGAGCGGGGGGCGGAGTTCCTGGAGTTCTTCCACGACAAGGTGGGCATGACACCGGTGTGGATGTGCCCGCTGCGCTCGAACTCGCGCTGGCCGCTCTACCCTCTGGAGCCGGGCAGGCTCTACGTCAACTTCGGATTCTGGGGCATGGTGCCGTTGCCGCGGGGGCAGTTCGACGGCTACTACAACCGGCTGATCGAGCGCGAAGTGCACGAGCTCGACGGTCACAAGTCGCTCTACTCGACCTCGTTCTACGCGCGCGAGCAGTTCTGGCAGCTGTACAACGGCGACGCCTACTGGCCTGTCAAGCGGGAATACGATCCGAACGGTCGCCTGCTTGACCTCTACGAAAAATGTGTAGCGGGAAGGTGAGCTGTGGCGCTGGCAACCATCTTTGAGAAAATCGTCGGCTCGGAAGCGAACGTCGCGTTCCAGGCGTACGACGGCAGCAAGGCAGGTCCGGACGGGTCCGACCTGAGCATCGAGGTCAAGTCGCCGATCGCGGTCGCCTATCTGGCGCAGGCACCCGGCGAGCTGGGCCTGGCAAGGGCGTACATCTCCGGCCACATCGACGTACACGGCGACATGTACGCACTGCTCGACCGCATGTGGAACATCACCACCAACGACCTGACCACCCAAGAGAAGATCGCCGCGGTCCGCGCCCTGGGCGTCAAACCACTCCTCATGCGGGTGCCACCACCACCACAGGAGATGCGGCAGAGCGCCCTGGCCAGGCTGGGCTCCCGTCACGCCAAGCAGCGTGACGCCGAGGCCATCCACCACCACTACGACGTCTCCAACCGCTTCTACGAGTGGGTCCTGGGGCCGTCCATGGCGTACACGTGCGCCGTCTTCCCCTCGGAGGAGTCGACGCTCGAGGAGGCCCAGTACGCCAAGTTCGACCTGGTGGCCCGCAAGCTCGACCTCAAGCCGGGAATGCGCCTGCTGGACGTCGGCTGCGGCTGGGGCGGGATGGTCATGCACGCCGCCAAGCACTACGGCGTCAAGGCCCTCGGCGTGACGCTGAGCCGCCAGCAGGCCGAATGGGCCCAGAAGGCCATCGCGGAAGCCGGCCTGCAGGACCTGGCGGAGGTCCGCTTCATGGACTATCGCGACGTCAAGGAGTCGAACTTCGACGCGGTCAGCTCGATCGGCCTCACCGAGCACATCGGCAAGGACAACGTCCCGTCGTACTTCGAGTTCCTGTACGGCAAGCTCAAGCC
Organism: Nonomuraea sp. NPDC003201; assembly: GCF_053590415.1. Classification (NCBI taxonomy): domain Bacteria; kingdom Bacillati; phylum Actinomycetota; class Actinomycetes; order Streptosporangiales; family Streptosporangiaceae; genus Nonomuraea; species Nonomuraea sp. NPDC003201. The sequence goes on along the minus strand of NZ_JBSFTC010000041.1, from coordinate 28,213 downwards.
GGGCGGCCGGATCCTCAACCACTGCATCACGCGGCCGACCGGCAAGGAGAAGACGTTCAACAAGGGCGGCTTCATCAACCGGTACGTCTTCCCCGACGGCGAGCTGGAGTCGGTCGGCTGGCTGGTCAGGCAGATGGAGGACACCGGCTTCGAGATCCGCCACGAGGAGAACCTGCGCGAGCACTACGCCAAGACGCTGCGCCACTGGTGCGACAACCTCGACGCCAACTGGTCGGACGCGGTCGAGGAGGTCGGCATGGGCACGGCCCGGGTGTGGGCCCTGTACATGGCGGGCTGCATCGTGGGCTTCGAGCGCAACAAGGTCCAGCTGCACCAGGTGCTGGGCGTGAAGCTCGACAAGAACGGCCGCTCCAGCATCCCCCTCCGCCCGGCCCTCGACTGGCCCTGAGGCACGGCCTTCACCTTGGGAGGCGCTACGCGCCAAGCGAGCGCTCAGGCAGCGCCTCCCAAGGGGGCTGCCGCCCCTTTCGATCCCCCGCAAACCCCCGCTCGCTGCGCTCGCCGGAGCGCCAGCGGGGTTCGCGGTTACCTTGGCTAGTGGGCCGAGTGCACGACGGGCGTTCATAAGGCCGGCTTGCGGAGGTTTGGGTGCGTTTCGCAAGGCGCCCGAGGATCGGGTCGCCGCCGACTACAGCACCGGCAAGGACGCGGGCCGGACTGGACCCCCTGGGAACGTCGGAAATGTCCAGAGGTTCGGCGCGCATAGTGGCGCGGCCTCGATAGCGACGATCCAAGGCCCTGGCCGAGTCCGGTGCCGATGCCCACAACCTGATCCATTCAGCGCGACGGGCGCTCTCTCCACGCTGAACTCCGTGGTGCGGTCGACGGGCGAAGGTTCCTCGCGGCTCAAATGATCGGCATGGCACGGGGTGCTATTTCTCCTCCAGAGCGGAGGATCCTTCCCCCGGGTAGGAAGAACCTCCACCGTGAGGCGTCCGGAGGGGAAGCTCTCCGGGTACGTCCCTGCGCCTTCGACGTGATGGCTAAGATCCGCGCATGTCCCGTTTCGAGGTGGCCACCCTGGTCCTCGCGCCGCCGTCGGTCGTCTTCGATGCGTCCTTGTCGGTCGAGCTGCACGCCTCCTCCATGCGCGGCTCGCGCGAGCGTGCGGTCGCCGGGGTCACTTCCGGACAGCTCTCCCTGGGTGACCAGGTCACGTGGCGGGCGCGGCACTTCGGCTTCACCTGGCAGCTGACCTCGACGATCAGTGCCCACATCCGCCCGTCGTACTTTGTCGACGAACAGGTGAGCGGCCCGTTCCGGTATTGGCGTCACGCGCACAGCTTCGAACCGGCACACGACGGCGGCAGCGGCGTCGAGGCGACCCTCATGAAAGACGTCGTCGACTTCGCCGCGCCCGCCGGTCCACTGGGCACTCTCGCCGACGCTCTCGTCCTGCGGCGTTACATGACCAAGCTGATCCTGCTGCGGAACGCGCACATCAAGGAGACGGCCGAAACCGCCAGGCAGTGACGACCCCACTGTCGCCGTTCATCATGGCCAAGGTCCGCAACACCTGGTGAGGCTCCCGGCCCGAGTGCTGTCCGCGGCATTTTTCCGTCGCCACTCAACCATCCGGCCGACTGAAGTGTCCTTGGATGCCGGAGGTGGGAGTGGACGACCCGACGTTTGAGAGATTCGCGGAGCAGCGGCTGCCGGCGCTCTATCGCTACGCCATGGTCCTGACCCAGAACAGGCATGACGCCGAGGACCTGGTGCAGGAAGCGCTGACCCGTACCGGCCTGCGGTGGAGCGCGATCAGGCGCAAGGACGACCCGGAAGGGTACGTCCGCACGGCCATGGTCCGCATCATGGCCAACCGCTGGCGGCGGCCGAAGCGCGAGGTGAGCGTGCCGGATCCGCCCGAGCCCGCGACGGAGGACGCGGGGCTGGAACGCCTGCTGGACGACGGCCTCCGCGCCAAGATCGCCGAGCTGCCTCCGCGCATGCGGGCCGTACTGGTGCTGCGTTACGTCGAGGAACGCGGCGACGAGGAGATCGCCCGGCTGCTCGGCTGCAGCCGCGGGACCGTCAAGAGCCAGGCGTCACGGGGGCTCGCCCGGCTGCGTGAGGCCGTCAAGACCGAGGAGATCGAGCATGGATGACCTGGAACGCCGTCTCGCCGCGCTGCTCAGCGAACCTTCCCCGGACGATCCGCCGCCCGGCCTGGCCGATCGGATCCACCGGGCCGTGGCCACGCGCCGCAGGAACAGGCGGGCCTTGGTGCTGGCCGTCGCGGCGGGGTCGACGGCGGTGCTGGTGGGCGTGCCCCTGGCCGTACGCGGCGGGAACGGCGACGCCGCGACCACGGCGAACTTGAGCCCGACCCCCGCCACCACCACACCCTCCGAGCCGACCGTGACGGCGTCCAAGTGGCCCGAGCCGACCGTGACCAGGACCGTGACGGCCACCCCGCATCAGGCTGACGTCCGCCTCCCCGCCGGGGTCCGCCTCGAACAGGCCCTGCGTCAGTTCATGAACGTGACGAGCGTCGTGGACGTCGAGGGCCGCACGGCGCAAGGCGAGCCTTTCGTGCCCGCGGCGCTGGGCAGCGACGGGACGGTCCTGGGCGCGACGCCCGACGGACAGGTGGCGGAGGTGGACGCCGGCGGCGGCACGCCCGAGGAGCTCGGCTTCCGGGCGCGGTCGGGGCTGGGGACGGCCGCGGACTTCCGTACCTGGACGGAGTTGAACGGCTCGGCGGCCGACCAGCGGTGCCGTACGGCGGACGGGACCACGCACACGATCAGCCCGCAGGGCACGGACCCTCGGGGGAGGGTCTGGGTGGACGGCGGCGTGGTCGTCGGCAACGACGTCATGCGGCAGCCCTGGATGGCCAAGGGATGTGCGCAGGTGGGTAAGGTCGTCAAGTCCGGGGAACCGGCGAGCGGGGTCGCGGTGGCGTTCTCCTACCCCGATCTGTTCACCGCCGAGCGGGCGAACGACAAGGTGCTGCGCATCGTCGACGTCGAGACCGGCAAGGTGACAGCCGAGCATCCGCTGCCCGACGGCGTCCGCGCGCAGAGGATGGGCGATCCGGACCAGAAGTGGTACGCGGCGGCGTCCGGGAAGTGGTTCGCCTGGGTGGCCGGCGACACGCTGCGGTGGACGCCGCGCGACACCTGGGGGGCGGTGTCGGTGCTGCCCGGAGTGCCGACGCCGAAGAAGGGTGTCTCGCCCTGGATGACGGCGGGCAACCGGATCATCACCTACAACACCGGGGCCACCTCGTTCGTGCTCGATCCGGTCACCGGCCGGCGGTACAAGAGCCCGGACGTCGTCCTGGCGGCGGGCGACTGGCTGCTGTGGAGGTCCGGCGACGGTTACCGTCTGGCCAACCTTCGTTGAGGTCTCCGGCTGGCGTCCTGCTGGTGCTCGTCGCGATCCCGACCGTCACGAACCTGGCCGGCGGCGGCCCGACGCCGATCTGGACGCCGTCGCTCCCGATGCCTTTGCTGCGTCTGGTCACGGAGGCGGGGCTGCTGGACATCTGGCTGGTCGCCGACCTGCTCGCCGCCATGGGTGTGCTCGGCGGGCTCGCGGTGGCGGCCACGGCCGTCGCGGAGCAGGCCGTGGCCGCGACACTGCTGGCCCTGGTCAGCGCCGTCAGCCTCGCCGCCGCGGTGACCGGAGCCCCACTGCCCATCTGGTACGCCCTCGCCTACACGGCCGGACTCGTGCTGGTACTGCGGGCGTGGCGCCGGGGTGGCGACGTCCGGTGATCAGGCGGCCTTGACGGCGGACAGGTCGAACTCGAGCGTGACCCTCTCGGAGATCATCACGCCGCCCGTCTCCAGAATCGCGTTGTACGTGATGCCGAAGCCTTGCGGTTGATCGCCGTACTGCCCTCGAAGCCGACCCGGGTCAGGCCCTGGGCGTCGATCGCGGTGCCGGTGCAGTCGAGGGGGACAGTGACCTGCCGGCTCACGCCGCGGATGGTCAGCTCGCCGGTGACCTCGAAGCTGTCGCCGCGAGGTGCTTGACGTCGGTGGCGTCGAAGGTGATGTACGGGTGCGCGGCGGCGTCCAGGAAGTCGCCGGTACGCAGGTGGTCGTCACGGTGCTGGTTGCCGGTCTGGATGCCGGCCACGTCGAGGACCACGTGAACGGTGGAGGCGGCCGGGTCGCCCGCACGGCGTCAAGGTGGCCACGCTGCTGATCCGCGGCGATCAGGGTCTCGTCCACCCGTCAGAAGGGTTGCATTTCGTCGAGCACCGTTGCCGCAATCGCAAGGATCGCTTCGACCTTCGGTATGTCGGCGCGTACATCGTCCGCCGTGAATCGCGGAGCGCCCGGCCGCGGGTACTCGGCCTCGTTCCGCCGTCGGCGCATCCGGTCGAACGGCCGCAGGCTCTTGCCCAGTGGCGGATCGAGTTGCGCCACGACCGCTTCGTACACCGCGATGTGGCCGCCCCGGCTACTGGCCCTGAGACCCTGGTTCTCCAGGATGGCGCAGAGCGACTTCCGGGCTGCGTCGTACAGCAGCTGGTAGGCCCCGATCGAGTCCTGCTCCAACGCCAGACGGGCCGTCGCGACGTGCCTGCCGGCCTGGTCGAGCAGTTCCTCGGCCTGCGAACGACTCGCCGCGACCTTCTCGAGCTCGCCGCGGGCCAGCATGCCCTCGATCGCGGCACGTCCTTGTTCCCACCTCATTGATCCTCACCCTTGTCGATCGTGAGGCGTACGAGCGGCCGGGCCTTGACCGTCTCCAGAAAAGGATCCCCCTCCGGGGAGTCCCAGTCCTCGCGACTCAGCCGGCGGATGTTCACCTCGCGGCCGAGCTGCCGCTCCGCGGCCCTGGCGGCGTCGTAAAGCTCGTCCTCGTCCGCGGTGCCGACGACGAGGACGTCCACGTCGTTCGGCACCCTGCCCGGCTCGCCGGAGTAGCGGGCGGCCCAGGAACCGTAAATGCAGGCCTCCTCGATGCCGGCGATGCCGGACAGCTGCTCGCCGAGCACGGCCACCGGACCATAGGTCAAGGCGAGCAACTCGGTCAGCGGGCGGGCCACGACCACGTTCGTGTCGGCGCTGACCATCCGCATGTTGCCTGCTTTCCGCGTGCCCACCAAGCCTGCCGCGGCCAGGCGATCGATCTCCCGGGTCACGGTCGAGGGCGAGACCCTGAACCTCGTGGCCAGCTCGACCTGGGGATACTCCTCGCCCGGGTGCAAAAACAGCCAGGCCAGCAGCTCGCCCTGGAAGGGGGAGCGCAACAACGGGAGCAGGACGGGCGGCGGTTGTTTCATAAACTGCAAGGTAGCTTGCAGTTTATGCAAGTTCAACGCTGTCGAGGGCGTGGGGCGGCGGCGCACCGTCCCCTGGCGGGGAGCGGTGCGCGTCTACTGTGACGGCTGCCGGTCCTTGGCGTGTTTTCCGCGACTGGTGTGGATTTCGTCCTCGGTGGAGTCCTCTTGGGGCTCTGGTAGCTCGTCCTTGGGACTATGGGGCTTGGCGTGCCTGCCCACGTGATCTCCTTTGGCGAACGTCATTGCTAAGGGTGACCATATGGCTACAGTATGCATTGAAGCAAGAGTAAGATTCACGAATCCAGGAGGGCGAGCACGCGTTCGGCCTGACGGTCGAGGGCGCCGGGAGGGTTGCGCCGGGTGGCGGGCCGAGCATGAGGAGCCAGCCGAGCGCGAGCAGCCGCCGGAATTCGTGTACGCGGGCCGCCTCCGCCGGTGCCAGGTCGAGGTGGGCCAGGAGGAGGTCGCTGTCCAGGTCGCCGTCGACGTGGGAGATGTGCTCGGCGTCCTCGGCGAGTTCGAAGGCGCGGTCGGCGAGGGCGCGCACCTGCGCGACGGCCGCGGAGCGGGGTGCCGGGCAGGCGGCTCATCACCACCGTGGGCGGGGATGCGTCGAGGTCTGCGCGCACGGGAGCGGGCGCGAGGCCAGGGGCGTGCAAGGCGAGCACGTTGAGCGCGGCCCACTCGCGGCGGTGTTCGCCACGCTCCCACGAGCGGTATCGCTTGATCACGATGTCGTCGCGGATCTCGATGTCGTGCGTGGTGGACCGCCCGGCCGGCGCCCTAGGACGCCAGGGTCTTGAGGGTGCCCGTCAGCGCGTCCCAGCTCTCCTCGGCGTCCGGCGTGCGCCCGTGCGGCGAGCGGAACCACTCCACGAACTCGGCCACGTCGTCGAGGGCCCACCGCAGCCGGTAGAGCTCCAGCGCCGCCGGGTCGGGCGTGCGGCCGGTGGCGTCGGCGTAGCGGGCCAGGTCGTCGGCGTCCCTGGCGACCAGCCAGAGGTCGCGTTCGGGCACTGCCAGCCCCACCGTGTCCCAGTCGACCAGCAGCCACCGCTCGCCGGACCACAGCAGGTTGCCCGGGTGCGGCTCGCCGTGCGTCACGACGGGCTCGCCGGTGCCGGCCGCCGTCCGGTCGAACTCCGCGAGCCTGCGGCGCAGCACTCCGGCGTGGTCGGCGATCACCTCCCTGGCGGGCTCCGCGTACGGGCCGCCCGGCCAGGGCAGGCGCGTGTCCTGGAGTGCCTGCTCCAGGACGGCCCGGCCCGAGAGTTCCAGGGGGCGCGGGGGAGTGGACAGGGGCGGCGGCGTGGCGTGGAGGGCGGCGAGCAGGTCGATGATCGCGGCACGGTCTCCGGCCGGCTGCTCCTCGCCGAACTCGCCGGCGAGACCGTTCGCGTAGGGGAAGACGCTCATCGCCCACCGGTGGCGGTCGAGCCGCAGGAGCGTCGCGCCGTCGGCGGTGCGCAGCGGCGCCACCACGAAGTCGAGCCCCGCCTCGGCCCGCAGCGCGGCGGCCGTGTCCATGGCCTGCCCGAGCCCGTCGAAGCCGCGCCGCCGTACGTCCGCGACCGTGATGAACCAACGCCCGTCCGCGACCCAGTGGTAGTCGCCGAAGCCGACCGGCGCGTAGTCCAGCGTGCGCGCTCCGATGCCCCACGCGCCGAGCGCGGGCAGCAGCAACCCCTCGTCGAACGCATCCGGCCTGTCCCGCATCCGGCCACGCTATCGATCCGGGCGGTTCAATTCAGCTGGATTAGCAGCTCGATGGCGGAGAGCGCGTCGGTCACCGTGTGATCGGCCACGACCCCGCCGGTGACTCCCCGGTCGATCCAGATCGTCCGCAGCCCCGCCCGGCGGCCGCCCGCGACGTCCTTCTCGGGGTCGTCGCCGATGACCCAGCCGCCCGACTCCAGCGACGCGCCGCATCTACGGGCCGCGATCTCGAACAGCCGTACGTCGGGCTTCCGCACGCCTTCCGCCCCGGAGATCGCCCAGCCGTCCACGCGGGTCGCGAGCCCCGTACGCTCGATCTTGCCGGTCTGGTTGTCGGCCATCCCGTTCGTCGCGATGCCCACCGCCCATCCGGCCGCCCGCAGCCGGTCGAGCCCGTCGAGCACCTCGCCGGGGCAGTGGACCAGGTGCGGCAGCCGGGCCCGGTACGCCGCCCACAGTTCGTCGGCCGGCTCGGCCAGCCCGAACCGCTCGCGTACCAGCCGGAAGAACGCGTCCATGGGCAGGGACCCGTCCGCGTCGGTCGCCACCATCCACGCCGCCGCCCCCTCGCCGAGCCCTCGCTCGGCGGCGAACTCGGCGGCCCACAGCTCGAAGGCGGCCAGCCGGTCGATCAGCGTGTTGTCCAGGTCGAAGAGGGCCAGGCGTCGGGTCATGCGTCCCGCGCCGCGATGAGCTCGTCGGTGGCCGACCGGTACGCCGTCGCGGCCCGCTCGAAGTAGTCGAACAACGTGGCCCGCTCCGCCTCCGGATATCCCTGCAGCAGCTCGGCCAGCCGGGCCCTGGTCCCCGTCAGCACCTCGTCGAGCCGTTCCGGCCGGCCCACCGACTCGACCATCACCTTGCGCCGGTCCGCGGGGTCGGGCGCGCGGCGGGCGTACCCGCCCTGCTCCAGCCGGTCGATGAGCCGCGTCGTGGCGCCGGTGGTCAGCCCCGTCTGGGCGGCCAGCTCGCCGGAGGTGAGCGGGCCGGTGAGGTCGAGCAGGTTGAGCGCGTAGTAGTCGGTGGCGTTGAGCCCGGCGGCCTCGGCGGCGGCCAGGCTGTTGAGCACCATCGCGCTCAGGTAGCGCCGGAAGACGGCGCTCGGGTCGGTTGACAAGCCCAACTCCTCTTCCTTAAGTTGATATCTGCATGAAAGCAGAGATTTAACTAGTGCAAATAATATCAGAGGGAGCGGAAATGATCACCAGCGAGATCCAGAACCTGTTCACCGAGCTGGAGAGCGCCTGGGACCGCGGCGACGGCGTCGCGTACGGGGCGTGCTTCACGGAGGACGCCAGCTACACGACCTTCGTCGGCACCGTCTACCACGGCCGCGACGACCTGGCCACCGGTCACCAGGCCCTCTTCGACACGGTGCTCAAGGGCACGAAGATGTTCAACGAGATCACGGAGGTGCGCTTCTACGGCTCCGGCGCCGCCGTGGTCACCGGCAGGGGTGACGTGGCCAAGAAGCGCCCCGCCAAGCTGTCCAAGGTGCAGACGTACACGCTGGTCCGCGAGGCCGACGGCAGGTGGCGCATCGCGTCCTTCCACAACACCCGGCGCCGGCCGCTGATGGAGGCGGTGTCGTTCAGGTACGTGCCGGCCAGCCGGCCGCGCGGATGAGGAACGCGGCCCGCTCCTCGACCGGCGCCCGGGGCAGCGTGACCACCGAGTAGCCGTAGTCGGCGTAGGCCCGCACGACCGCGTCGTACGTCCGCTCGGCCTCCCCGAAGCTCTGCCTCCGCTCGCTGTCGTGCTCGTAGATCTCCGGCCACGGCGGCGCGGCGAACACGCGCCGGTGATAGCGGTACGTCCGCGCCGCGTTGTGCAGGTGCCGCGGCACCGTACGTCCCAGCATGCGCAGATATCCGATCGTGTCGACCAGCCCCCGATCGAAGACCACGGGCCCCGTCCCCGAGGCGGCGTGGTAGGACCGCAGGTCCCACGCCAGCATCAGCTCGGCGAACAGCCCCGGGTCCAGCCACGGCAGCGCCGGCCCCGAGATCGCCACCTGGTCCCGGATGATCGCCCGCCCGGCCTCCGGCTGCACCTGGAACCCCAGCGAGGCGAGGTGCTCGACCAGGGTGCTCTTCCCGGCGCCCGGCCCTCCGGTGATGACGACGTATCCGTCCGCCACGAGACCTCCGCAAAGAGAAAGGCGCGGGCAGAGTGCCCGCGCCTGAGGGAAAGGAGTCGACCGGTTACCGCAGCTCGCGCTTGAGGATCTTGCCCGTGGCCGTCATCGGCAGGGAGTCGCGGAACTCGACCATCCGGGGGTACTTGTAGGCCGCCATGTTGTCCTTGGCCCAGGCGATCAGCTCGTCCTCGGTGATCGCCGAGCCCGGCGCGGGGATGACGTACGCCTTGATCTCCTCGCCGTGGGACTCGTGCGCGACCCCCACCACGGCGGCCAGCGACACGGCCTCGTGGGTCATCAGGACCTCTTCGAGCTCCCGCGGATAGACGTTGAAGCCGCCACGGATGATCATGTCCTTGGCCCGGTCGATGATGGAATAGTAGCCGTCCGCGTCACGGGTCGCGATGTCGCCCGTGCGGAACCAGCCGTCGTTCATCACCTCGGCCGTCGCCTCCGGGCGGCCGTAGTAGCCCTTCATGATGTTGTGGCCGCGGACGGCGATCTCGCCGGGGCCCTCGCCCTCGACGGTCTTCCAGTCGCCGTCGACCAGCTTCATCTCCACGCCCCAGATCGGGGTGCCGATGGTGCCGGGCTTAGTGGGACGGCCGAGCTGGTTGAAGCTGGCCACCGGCGACGTCTCCGACAGGCCGTATCCCTCCAGGATGCCGATGCCGAAGGTGCGCTCGAAGTCCTTGAGCACCTCCACCGGCGAGGACGCGCCGCCCGCGACGGCGACGCGCAGGGAGCGGGGCACCTCCACGCCGTCCGCGTGGATCTTGGTGAGCATGCCCCAGTACATCGTCGGCACCCCGGCGAAGAACGTGACCCCCTCCTTGGCCATGAGCGCCAGCGCGTCGCCCGGGTCGAAACGCGGCAGCAGCACGACGGTGGCGCCGCGCAGGAAGCCGGTGTTCATGACCACGGTCTGGCCGAAGGAGTGGAACAGCGGCAGGACCGCCAGGTACGTGTCGCCCTCGTCGGAGCGGGGGAACATCTTGTCGTTGACCATGGCGTTGAGCAGCATGTTCTGGTGGCTGAGCTCGGCGCCCTTGGGCTGGCCCGTGGTGCCCGAGGTGTAGAGGATCACCGCGGTGTCGTCCGGCGACGTCTGCACGGTCTCGAACTCGCCCGCCATGCCGCCCAGCGCCGCCCAGACCGACTCGCCGTACTCGGACTCGGTCGCGAGCGGGGTCGCGGGCAGCACGAAGAAGTGCTCGCAGCCCTCCGCGGCCTCGAAGCCCGCCTTGCCGCGCTCGCCCAGCGGCAGCTCGGGGGTGCCCTCGAAGCAGAAGAAGGCCTTGGCGTCGCTGTCGCCGAGATGGTAGGTGATCTCCCGCGACTGCAGCAGCACGTTGAGCGGCACCACCGTGGCGCCGGCCTTCAGGATGCCGAAGTAGACGAACGGGAAATACGGCAGGTTGGGGCACGCCAGCGCCACCTTGTCCCCCTTGCCGACACCGCGGGAGACCAGGAGGTTCGCGACCTGGTTGGCTATGGTGTCGATCATGGAGTACGGCAGCCGCATGTCGCCGAAGACGATGGCGGTGCCGTCAGGGGTGTTCCTGGCGCTGTCCTCCAGGACGGTCGACAGGTTGAGCATGACGCCTTCCTCCTCAAAGCCGGGGCTTGGGCGCCATCCTCGCAGGAGGCCATACCGACCGGTAGGTAACGGAGGTCACAACTGCGTATGGACGTGCCGCCCGGCCTGGAGTAAGCAAGTAACAAGTTACTTGGAGGGGCCATGGAGTACGACTACGTGATCGTCGGGGCGGGATCCGCCGGGTGTGTGCTGGCCAACAGGCTCTCGGCCGATCCCGGCGTGACGGTCGCGTTAGTCGAGGCGGGCGGCCAGGACGACAAGCTGGAGATCCGCATGCCCGCGGGCTTCGCCAAGCTGTTCAAGACCGACTACGACTGGAACTACACCACGGCCAAACAGGGCGAGATGTCGGGCCGAGAGCTCTACTGGCCCCGGGGCCGCGTGATCGGCGGCTCGTCCTCGCTCAACGCCCAGATGTGGGTGCGCGGCTGCGAGCGCGACTACGACCAGTGGGGCGTCCCCGGCTGGTCGTACAGTGAGGTCCTGCCGTACTTCACCAGGGCCGAGCACCGCGTGGGCAGCAACGAGGGCGGCGTCTACGGCACCTCCGGGCCCCTCTACATCTCCGAGCTCCGCAGCCCCAACGTCACCACCGCCGCCTTCCTCAAGGCGTGCGAGGAGCTCGGCCTCACCCGGCTCAAGGAGCTGAACGGCCCCTCCAACGAGGGCTACAGCCCCACCCCCGTCACCCAGAACCGGGGCCGCAGATGGAGCTCGGCCGACGCCTACCTGCGCCCGGCCAAGGGCCGGCCCAACCTCCACGTGATCACCGCGGCCACCGTGGACCGGGTGGTGTTCGAGGGCAGGCGCGCGATCGGCATCGAGCACAGCGGCGGGGCCCAGGTCAGGGCCAAGGGTGAGGTCATCCTGTCCGCGGGCGCGATCGGGTCCCCGTACCTGCTGATGCGCTCCGGCGTGGGCGCCCCCGACGAGCTGCGCGACGCCGGGGTCACCGTCGTGCACGAGCTGCCCGAGGTCGGCAAGAACCTCCAGGACCACCTTTCGAGCGGCGTGTACGTCGAGTGCAAGCAGCCGGTGACGCTGACCAAGGCCGAGTCGATCAGCAACCTGCTGCGTTACATCGTGCTGCGCTCCGGCATGCTCACCACGAACGTGGGCGAGGCGGTCGCGTTCATCAGGACCTCGGCCGAGGAGCCCGCCCCCGACATCGAGCTGATCTTCGCGCCCGGGCCGTTCGTCGACCACGGCCTCACCCCGCCGACCGGCCACGGGCTCACCGTCGGCGTCGTGCTGCTGCAGCCGGAGAGCCGCGGCAGGGTCGGGCTCAACGGGCGGGACGTGGTCATCGACCCCGCCTACCTGAGCGCGGAGGCCGACGTCAAACGCCTGGTCGCGGGGCTGAAGACGGCCAAGCAGGTCTTCGCCACGGCCGCGATGAAGCCGTGGGCGGGCGGGCCGATGGCGCCGTACTGGGCGCCGGAGAGCGACGAGGAGCTGGCGCGGTGGGTGCGCGAGCGCGGCGAGACGCTCTACCACCCGGTCGGCACCTGCCGCATGGGGACGGACGACGCCTCCGTGGTCGACCCCTCCCTGCGCGTGCGCGGGGTCGAAGGGCTCAGGGTCGTCGACGTGTCGGTGATGCCGACGTTGAACCGCGGCCACACCCATGCCCCGGCTATCATGATCGGCGAAAAGGCAGCCGATCTGATCGGGAAGCACCGGTAAGTGCCTCTTGACGTAAGTGGGCACTTGCAGAAGGCTTGTGTGATATGACACTGTCCGCCGACCTGGACCTGTCGCAGATCCCGTTCTGGGGCCTGCCGCAGTCCGAGCGCAATGAGGCCTTTCGCAGGCTGAGACAGATGGACCGCCCGGTCTTCATGCGGGAGCAGATCCTGCCGTTCATCGGCGGCGGCCCCGGCTTCTACGCCCTGGTGCGCCACGCCGACGTGACCGAGGCCAGCAGGAACGCCGCCGTGTTCAGCAGCGAGCCCTGCTCCAACAGCATCCCCGACATGCCCCGCTGGCTGAGCGTGTACTTCGGCTCCATGATCAACATGGACGACCCGAAGCACGCGCAATTACGGCGGATCGTCTCCAGGGCCTTCACGCCGCGCATCCTGGCGAAGATGGAGGAGGACCTCGCCAGGGCCGCCGCCGAGATCGTGGACGACGCGATCGAGCAGGGGCCGGGCGACTTCGTCGCGCAGGTGGCCGCCAAGCTCCCCGTACGGGTCATCTGCGACATGATGGGGATCCCGGTCGAGTTCCACGACATGGTGCTGCAGCAGACCAACGTCATCCTGGGCAACGCCGACCCCGAGTACACCGGCGTCGGCACCGACCTCACCCGCCGCAACGTCGCCAAGGGCCTGGGCAAGCTGCTGCGCGCCGGCTACTCCCTCAACCGGCTGGCCGCCCGCCTCGGTGACGAGCGGCGCAAGCGCCCCACGGGCGACCTGGTCAGCCTGCTGGTCAACGGCGAGGAGCGGCTCAGCCCGCAGCAGCTCGGGTCGTTCTTCATCCTGCTCGTGGTGGCGGGCAGCGAGACCACCCGCAACGCCATCGCGCACGGCCTCAGGCTCTTCACCGAGCACCCCCACCAGCGCGCGATCCTGCTGAACAACTTCGACGGCCACATCGTCACCGCGTGCGACGAGATCATCCGCTACGCCACGCCCGTGATCCAGTTCCGCCGCACGCTGACGCGGGACCACGAGATGAACGGCATGCGGTACAGGAAGGGCGACAAGGTGCTGCTCTTCTACAACTCCGCCAACCGTGACGAGGCCGTCTTCGCCAACCCCGACACCTTCGACATCACCCGCGACCCCAACCCGCACGTCGGCTTCGGCGGGCCCGGGCCGCACTACTGCCTGGGCGCGCACCTGGCGCGCAGGGAGATGACCGTGATGTTCCGCGAGCTGTTCACCCGGGTGCCGCACATCAAGGCCGTGGGCGAGCCCGACCACCTGCTGTCCAACTTCATCAACGGCATCAAGCACATGAGCTACACCTTCTGACCTGCGCGCCGGAGCAGCGCCACCGGCAGCAGCGCTCCGGCCAGCGCCAGCCCGGCCGCCACCAGCAACATCGAGGTGACCCCCGCTCGGTACGGCGCCGCCAGCACGGCCACGCCCACAGCCGTGCCGACCTGCTTGACCGTGTTCACGACTCCGGTGGCCATGCCCACCCGGTCCATCGGCGCGGTCAGGCCGACCTGGTTGGCGACGACGTTCCCGGCGCCCAGACCCAGGCCGCCCAGGAACAGCCCGAACATGATCGGCGTCCACGGGTTGGCCGCGGGGATGCTCATGACCAGCAGCGCGACCGCGATCAGCGCCGGGCCGGCGGCGATGAGCACGCCCATCGGCCACCGGTGCAGCACCCGGCCGATCGCGACGGGCCCGATGACGGCCGCCGCGCTGAAGGCCAGGAAACGCGTGCCCGCCTCGACGGGGCTGGTGTGCAGCTCGCCCTGCACGTACAGGGTGAGGTACGTGAACGCGCCCAGCAGCGCCGCCAGCATGAGCAGCGTCGTCCCCGAGCCGACCGCGAACACCCCGTTCCTGAAGAGCCCGAAGTCGATCATCGGCTCGGCCGAGCGCCGCTCCACGACCACGAACGCCGCCAGCAGGACCAGCCCTGCCACGAGCAGCCACGGGAGGTCGTGGATGAGCGCCGGGATGATCGCGAACAGCGCCGCCGCGACCAGCACGATCCCCGCCGGGTCGAGGTGGCCCGTGCCGCGCGACTCCGCCACCCGTTGCCGCAGCGCCACCAGCACGAACGCGCCGATCGGCAGGTTGATCAGGAAGATCGCCCGCCAGCCGAACGCCCCCGTCAGCGCTCCGCCCACGACCGGGCCCAGCGTCATGGCCAGGCCGGAGACCGCGCTGAAGATCCCGAGCGCCTTGCCCCGCTCCGGCCCCTCGGGGTACGCGGAGGCGATCAACGGCGTCGTGGTCCCGTACAGCGCCGACGCGCCCAGGCCCTGCACGCCCCTGGCCAGGTCGAGCAGGGGCGCCGTCGGCGCCAGGGCGCAGGCCAGCGAGGCCAGGGTGAAGACCGAGACCCCGACCGTCAGCAGCCGGCGCCTGCCGTAGCGGTCGGCCAGGACCCCGGCGGGTAACAGGACAGCGGCCAGCGTGAGCGCGTACGCGTCCACCACCCACTGCACCTCGGGCAGGCTCGCTCTCAGGCCGGAGCGGATGTCGGGCAGCGCGATCGTCACGGCGGTCAGGTCCACCACGACGAGCACGATGGTCAATGACGCGAGCGCGAGCACCCATCCCCGCCGCATGAGTTCTCCTCTGTGAGACAGGCCCCTTGGAGTAGTGGTACCTCCGAGGCGGGTCGAATGCTAGGTTTCGCAGTCATGGAGATCAGGACTATCCACGCCAACGGAGTGGAGTTCGCGTATCTGTCGTTGGGTGAGGGGCCGCTGGCGCTGTGCCTGCACGGCTTCCCCGACTCCGCGCACACCTGGCGGCACCTGATGCCCGCGCTGGCCCAGCGCGGCTACCGCGCGGTCGCGCCGTTCATGCGGGGATACGCGCCCACCGAGGTGCCCGCCGACGGCGCGTACGAGGACGCCGCGCTGGTCGCCGACGTCCGCGCGCTGCACGAGGAGCTCGGGGGCGATGAGGACGCGGTCGTCATCGGGCACGACTGGGGCGCCTTCCCCGTGTACCACCTGGCAGGACGTTTCCGGCGCGCCGTCACGCTCGCGGTGCCGCCGCCCGGCGCGCTCGGCGCCGGGTTCCTGGAGTACGAGCAGCTCAAGCGGTCGTTCTACGTCTTCCTCTTCCAGACGGCCGTGGGCGAGGCGGCCGCCGCGAGCCCCGGCTTCCTCGAGGGCCTCTGGCGCGACTGGTCGCCCGGCTACGACGCGCGCGAGGACATGGAGTTCGTACGGCGCAGCATCGGTGAGCCCGCCAACCTGAGCGCGGCCCTCGGCTACTACCGGGCCATGCTCGGCACCACGCCTCCGTCCGGCCGCTACCCGGCCCTGGAGGGCGGGATCACCGCCCCCGTCCTGTACCTGCACGGCGTCCAGGACGGAGGCCTGAGCGCCGAGCTGGCCAAGAACGCGATGAGCCACCTGCCCCCGGGGTCGCGGGCCGAGCTGGTGGCGGGCGCCGGGCACTTCCTCCACCTGGAGCGCCCGGCCGAGGTCAACCGGCTGATCCTGGACTGGCTCGGCTCGCCGTCCGCGGCCGAGATGACCCAGGTCCGCCCGCGGGGGTTCACCTCCTGACGCGGCCCGCCTCCTTCCTGAGGACCGCGATCTCCGGATGCTGCCCCGAGAGGCTGACCCGGACCGCCTCCTCCAGCGCGAACCCGCGCGGGATCCCGTCGTGCACCAGCGCCACGGCGAGCCCGTCGGAGGCCAGCACCCGCCGGACCTCCCGCCAGAGCGGGCCGAGGTCCCGCGCGAGCAGCCCGCGGGGCGGCACCTGACGCCCCCAGGGCGGGTTCACCAGCACCCGGTCCACGCTCCCGTCGGCCAGCGGGATCCGCCCGCCGTCCGCCACCCCCCACCCGAACGCCGCCCCGACCCCGGCGCTTGCCGCGCCTCCGGCCCGTGCGTTGGCGGTCGCGGCGCGGAGCGCGGCCGGGTCGTGGTCGTAGCCCAGGAGACGCGCCCCGGGGGCCAGCGCGTGGGCCTCGATGAGCGTCGTGCCCGCGCCGCAGCACGGGTCGAGCACCGTCCCCGCGCCCCCGAGGCGGGCCAGCGCCGCCATGGCGGCGGCCACCGGCGGGTGCAGCGTGCCCCGGATCGAGTCCGTCTTGTACGCCCGCCGGTGCAGCGGCCGGTCCGCCAGCCGCAGCGCGATGAGCGCCCGGTCGCCCTCGATCGTGACCCGCCACGCCATCGCGTCCTGCGGCGGCCGCGCCCCGTCCCTCCTGGAGTGGTACGGCAGCCGCAGCGGCCGCGCCAGCTCGGCCCCGACCGCGTCCTCGATCTCGAACCGGGTGTAGTTGCGCCGCCCGACGAACGACGCCGACACCTCCACCCCGCTGCCCGTCAGCCCTCCCAGGCTCACGGAGCGGGCCGCGCGGGCCAGCCGGCGCAGCGCGGAGCGGCCGTGGCCGATCCCGTCCACCACGGCGGCGGCCAGCAGCACGTCGTCCGCGGTCCGCAGGCCCGTCAGGTCGGCTCCCGGCGCGGCCTCGAACCACACCTCGCGATGGCGCACCCCGTGCACCACGCCCAGCCGGGAACGTCGAATCTCCGTGGCCACCAGGGGCTCGATGCCATGCACCGCCCTGGCCACGGCAAAGGTATGCACGTGTCCTTCTCCCACGTCGCGACCCGGGACGGCGCTCGCTCAGCCGTCCCGCATCGCCGGCGGTGGGATCGTCCGCGCCCCGCCGGCGGATCGCTACCGGAGGTGGAAGAAGAACGTCATGCGCGCCACCCTAGAGCCCGCCCGCCACCGGGAGCCACTGATTTTCACATTGACGTAAGTGGTTGCTTTCACAAAAGATGGCCTTATGAGCGTCCTTGACTTCGATCTGTCGGATCGCGACTTCTGGGCCAGGCCCATGAGCGAGCGCGAGGAGGCGTTCGAGCGGCTGCGCGCGCTGAAGACCCCCGCCTTCTTCCAGGAGATGGAGATCGACTTTGCGCCCAGGGGCCCCGGCTACCACGCCCTGGTCAAGCACGCCGACATCCTCGAGGCCAGCCGCAACCCCGAGGTCTTCTGCTCGGGCGACGGCGGCGCGACGAACATCCCCGACATGCCCGCCGAGTTCGCCGAGTACTTCGGCTCGATGATCAACATGGACGACCCGCGCCACGCCAGGCTGCGCCGGATCGTCTCGCGCGCGTTCACGCCCAAGATGATCAAACAGTTCGAGGCGGACGTGGAGGCGGCGGCCGCCGGCATCGTGGACGACCTGCTGGCGAAGGGACCGGGCTGCGACTTCGTCACCGAGGTCGCCGCGCGCCTCCCGCTGAAGATCATCTGCGACATGATGGGCATCCCCGAGCGGGACTACCGGTTCGTCTTCGAGCACTCGAACGTCATCCTCGGCGGCTTCGACCCCGAATACGGCGGCGCCGATCTCACCCAGCTCGCCGAGCGCCTGCTCACCGCCGGCATGGAGCTCCAGCAGCTCGTCCAGGACCTCGCCGCCCACCGCGCCGAGAACCCCACGGACGACCTGACGTCGTCCCTGGTCAACGCCAACATCGACGGCGAGCGGCTGACGATGCAGGAGCTGGGGTCGTTCTTCATCCTGCTGGTGGTGGCGGGCAACGAGACCACCAGGAACGCCATCTCGTACGGGCTGCGCCTGCTCACCAACAACCCCGACCAGCGCGCGCTCTGGCTGGAGGACATCGACGGGCACGCGCCCGGCGCCGTGGAGGAGATCGTCCGGCTGGCCTCCCCGGTGAACTTCATGCGCCGCAAGGTCACCAGGGACCACGAGATGAACGGGCACCTCTACCGCAAGGGTGAGAAGGCGGTCCTGTTCTACTGGTCGGCGAACAGGGACGAGAGCGTGTTCGCCGACCCGCACCGCTTCGACATCACCCGGCAGCCCAACCCGCACGTCGGCTTCGGCGGGCCCGGGCCCCACTTCTGCCTGGGCGCGCACCTGGCCAGGCGGGAGATCACGGTGATGTTCCGCGAGCTGCTGCGCCGCGTGCCGCGCATCGAGGGCGGCCGGCCCGACCGGCTGCACTCCATGTTCATCAACGGGATCAAGCACATGGAGTGCGACTTCTGATCAGCCCTGGGCGCCGATCCTCAGCTGGTTCATGACCGTGCGGATGTCGGGCAGGAGCTGCTTGCTGTCCGCCGGGATCGACATGTAGACGATGGCCGGGAGGTTGCCGCCGGTGTTGACGGCCATCGTCACGATCGTGGCCTTCTCCGTCTCCGACGTCAGCGAGTACGCGATCAGGCGTCCCGTGTTGTCACCCACCTTGATCGGCTGCTGGGCGATCTTGCGGACCTTGTTGCCGGTGGGGAAGAAGCGCTTGCGCGCGTCCAGCACCACCTGCTTGATGACCGGCTCCAGGTTGTCCTTCTCGTAGTACGAGGCCAGCTTCTGCGGCAGCGGGCCCGACATGAGCTGGGCGCTCGTGTCCTGCGTGATCGGGACGAACTGGCGGGTGTCGTAGTTGTACGTGGCCTTGACGGTGGTACGCGTGTCCAGCCGCCACGTGCCGCCCAGGCGCGGGAGCGAGATCCCGGCGGCGGCGTCGGGCACCCTGCCCAGGACCGGGGCGGCCTTGCCCGGGTACTTCGGCAGCGCGCCGAGCGTGGTCGAGGTCCTCGTGGAGCTCGGCTTCTGCGAGGTGGTCGGCTTCTCGGCCACGGTGTTGGAGGCGGCCGGGTCGTCACCGGCCAGCGGGCCGGCGAGGAACGCCCACAGCAGCGCCGCGACCAGCGCGATCGCCACGGAGCCGCCGAGCGCGTAGATCCAGATGGGCCTGCCCTGGCTCTCCTCCTCCAGGGAGTCCTCGTCGCCCATGGCCTGGTAGTCGTCACCGAAGACGGTGTTCCAGAGCTCCTGCTGGCGCTCCGGCGGCGGTGTGCGGGAGCCGCTGATCTGGCCTGCGGTCACGAACGGGCGGTCGGGGTCCGAGGGGTCGCGGTTCAGGTTCGAGCCGGGGCGCGGGGCGCCGGTGTCCTCGGCGGGGGGCGTGGCGCTGATGTTCGATGAGTCCATGGTGGGGGAGGGGGTGGCGCGGTCGTTGAGCAGGTTCTCCGTGTGCTGGGCGTACGTCATCGTCCGCTCTTCGGAAGGGTGTGCCTGCCGGGGCGGCGCGTGCGCGCCCTGCGGAAGGTCGTCGAGCTGGTACATGGCCGTCGCCTGCTCCGGGGAGCCGGCGTTGTCCCGCTCGGCGGGGGGCCAGGGGGCGGGGGAGGAGAGGTTCGACCAGGAGCCGGCGGACTGGGGCGGCGGCTGCTCCCACGCCGGGATCGGGTCCGGCGGCTGCTCCCACGCGGGGATCGGGTCCGGCACCGGGCGCTCCCCGCCTCGCGGGGGGAACTCCGAGCCGCCCCGTGCCGGCGCCTCGGACCAGGAGGCCGGCCCGGCGCTGCCCTGCTGAGGCCCGTCCGGCCATGAGGACGGCCCGCCGGGGAGCGAGGACGGCCCGCCCGGGAGCGGCGACGGCCCGCCGGGGGGCGGAAGGTCGGGCCGGGTGGACCGCCCGCCCTGCGGTGCGGCATCCGGCCACGAGGACGGGCCGTTCTGCGGCGGGGAGTCAGACCAGGACGACGGGCCCGCCGCGCTCGGGGGCGGCACGTCCGGCCAGGAGGAAGGGCCGGAGGCGCCCTGCGGGGAGGGCTCGGGCCAGGAGGGGCCGGTGGCGTCGCGGGCCGGCGGGGCCGGCCAGGAGGGCCCGGTGGCGCCCTGGGGCGGCAGGTCCGGCCACGACTGCGGGCCCCCGGCCTCGGAACGGGCGGGCTCGGGGCGGGACCTGCGGGGTGGCTCCGGCCAGGAGTCGTCCGTGCGCGGCGGCTCGGGCCACGCCGGGTCCTGCTGAGCGGACCTCGGGGCCTCGGGCCAGGACATGGGGACCTCCGTTGCGGGGGAGCCGGGCGCGTCGCGGCGCGGTGCGTCTGGCCAGGACGGTGGCAGGTGTGGTCCGGAATTCTCCGTTGCCATTGCTGCCGGCCCTCCCGAGTATCTGTCCGGATAGCCCGTTATATCCGGATTTGACGTACCAGGCATGATCTCATGGGATTTTCCAGGAGATACAGGTGGTTCCGCAGCGAAACGAGCGAAGCCGTGCGGATCCGTCGGCGGGTCCTGCATGGGCAGGCCTGCCTCCGGTCGCTCGGGCTCAACTGGGTACACCACGGTGACAAGGGTATTCATAGGGGACGAATGAGGTCACAACGGATACATCACCATCAGGTCTCGCTGGACCTGAAGGGTCCATTGTGCCTGCGGACCTCGATCGAGTATCTGCATTCAGCCGAAGACGTGCGCTAGGCTTGACACATGCGTTCCGCGACCCTGCTTCTTAGCGGGCCGCGACGGCCCTGAAGATTCTCGCCGTCGCGGCTACCCCTCGTTGTGTGCACGGGGGGTTTTCTTATGGGGTCCGAATCAAGCCAGAAGGACAGTAGCCGTGAGTGAGTACGATCCGCAGGCGCTGCAGGCCAAGTGGCAGCAGCGATGGGAGGAGCAGGAACCCTACCGGGCCAGCGAAGACCCCGCCGACCCGCGCGAGCGCCGCTACATGCTCGACATGTTCCCCTACCCGTCCGGCGACCTGCACATGGGGCACGCCGAGGCCTTCGGGCTGGGCGACGTGGTCGCTCGTTACTGGTACCAGCGGGGTTACAACGTCATGCACCCGATCGGGTGGGACTCCTTCGGCCTGCCGGCGGAGAACGCCGCGATCAAGCGGAACGCCCATCCGGCCGAGTGGACCTACGCCAACATCGAGACGCAGGTCACCTCGTTCAAGCGCTACGCGCTGTCCTTCGACTGGTCGCGCCGTCTGCACACCAGCGACCCCGACTACTACCGCTGGAACCAGTGGCTGTTCAACCGGTTCTTCGAGCGCGGCCTGGCCTACCGCAAGGGCGGCCTGGTCAACTGGTGCCCCAACGACCAGACCGTGCTGGCCAACGAGCAGGTCGTGGCCGGCAAGTGCGAGCGCTGCGGCGCCGACGTCGTCCGCCGCGAGCTGACGCAGTGGTACTTCAAGATCACTGACTACGCGCAGCGCCTGCTGGACGACATGGACCAGCTGCAGGAGGGCTGGTCCGAGCGGCTGCTGACCATGCAGCGCAACTGGATCGGCCGCTCCGAGGGCGCCGACGTGCTGTTCGAGATCGAGGGCCGCGAGGAGCCGGTCCACGTCTACACCACGCGGCCCGACACGCTGTTCGGCGCCACCTTCTTCGTGGTCGCCGTGGACGCCAAGCTGGCCGACGAGATCGTCACCGACGAGCACCGCGCCGAGTTCGAGGCCTACCGCGCCGAGGTCGCCAAGCTGAGCGACATCGAGCGGCTGTCCACCGACAAGGAGAAGACCGGCGTCTTCCTGGGCCGCTACGCGGTCAACCCGGTCAACGGCGAGCGCATCCCGGTCTGGGCGGCCGACTACGTGCTGTCCGACTACGGCCACGGCGCCATCATGGCCGTGCCCGCCCACGACCAGCGCGACCTGGACTTCGCGGTGAAGTTCGAGCTGCCGGTGAAAGTCGTCGTGCACACCGGCCTGGCCGACCCCGGCGAGACCGGCGAGGCCACGCCGGGCGAGGGCACGCTGGTCAACTCCGGGCCGCTCGACGGCCTGACCAAGGTCGAGGCCATCTCCAAGATCATCGAGATCCTGGAGCGCGAGGGCAGGGGCACGGGCGCGGTCAACTACCGGCTGCGCGACTGGCTGCTGTCCCGCCAGCGGTTCTGGGGCACGCCCATCCCGATCATCCACTGCGGCGACTGCGGCGAGGTGCCCGTCCCCGACGAGCAGCTGCCGGTCACGCTGCCCGACATGCGCGGTGAGGCACTGGCCCCCAAGGGCGTCTCCCCGCTGGCCAGCGCCACCGAGTGGGTCAACGTCGAGTGCCCCAAGTGCGGCGGCGCGGCCAAGCGCGACACCGACACGATGGACACGTTCGTCGACTCGTCGTGGTACTACCTGCGTTACTGCTCGCCCGGCTACACCGAGGGCCCGTTCGACGTCGAGCAGGTGCGCAAGTGGGGCCCGATCGACCAGTACGTCGGCGGCATCGAGCACGCGGTGCTGCACCTGCTCTACTCGCGGTTCTTCACCAAGGTCCTGCACGACATGGGCATGGTCGACTTCACCGAGCCGTTCCGGCGCATGCTGAACCAGGGCCAGGTGATCAACGGCGGCAAGGCCATGTCGAAGTCCCTGGGCAACGGCGTCGATCTGGGGCAGCAGATCGACGACTACGGTGTCGACGCCGTGCGCCTGACCATGGTCTTCGCCGGGCCGCCCGAGGACGACATCGACTGGGCCGACCTCTCGCCGGCGGCGTCGCTGAAGTTCCTGGCCCGCGCGCTGCGCGTCATGTCCGAGGTGGACAGCGCGCCCGGCGTGGCGTTCGAGGGCGGCGACGTGGAGCTGCGCAAGGTCACCCACCGCACGATCGACGAGGTCACCAAGCTGGTCGAGTCCTACCGCTTCAACGTCGCGGTGGCGCGCATGATGGAGCTGACCTCGGCCACGCGCAAGGCCATCGACTCCGGCCCCGGCGCGGGCGACCCCGCGGTGCGCGAGGCCGCGGAGACGCTGGCGATCATGCTGTCGCTGGTGGCCCCGTACACCTCCGAGGAGGGCTGGGAGCGGCTGGGCCGCACCGGCGCCGTCGCCTTCGCCGGGTGGCCGGTGGCCGAGCCCGCGCTGCTGGTGCAGGAGTCGGTCACCTGCGTGGTGCAGGTGGCGGGCAAGGTGCGCGACCGGCTGGAGGTCTCGCCGGACATCACCGAGGACGAGCTGCGGCAGCTGGCGCTGGCCTCGGAGAAGGTCGCCCCCTACCTGACGAACTCGCCCCGCAAGGTGATCGTCCGGGCGCCCAAGCTGGTCAACATCGTCCCGTAACTCATAGCTGGCGCAGGGCCGGCAGCAGCTCCTTCTCCGCCCAGTCGAAGAAGGGCTGCTGCTGGTCGTGCCCGATCTGGACGAGCGCGACGTGGGTGTACCCGGCGTCGGCGAACTGCCTGACGCCCTGCACGACCGCGTCCACGTCGTTGCCGCACGGCACGCTCTGGGCCACGTCCTCGGGGCGTACGGTGCCGGTCGCGGCGGCGAAGTTCACCGGAGCGGGCAGCTCGGCCATGACCTTCCAGCCGCCGGCGGCCGCCCAGCGCCACAGGCGGTGTGCGCGATCCCTGGCGGCCTCGGGATCGGTGTCGTACGCGATGGGCAGCTGCCCGTACACGGGCCTGCCGTGCCCGCCCGCGGCGTTGAACTGCCTGACCACGTCCGGCAGCGGTTCGTTGACCACCAGCACGTCGCCGTACTCGGCGGCGATCTCCGCGGACTGGCCGCCCGAGGCGGCGATGGCGAGCGGGACCGGCCGCTCCGGCAGGTCGTAGAGCTTGGCCGAGTCGACGTCGTAGAACTCGCCCTGGTACGTGACGTAGTCGCCGCCGAACAGCAGCTTGATGATCCGGATCGCCTCGGCGAACATCCGGTGCCGGGTGTCCACGGGCGGCCAGCCCTCGCCGATGACGTGCTCGTTCAGGTTCTCGCCCGCCCCGAGGCCCAGCGTGAACCTGCCCTCGCTCAGCACGCCCATGGTCGCCGCCTTCTGGGCCACCACGGCCGGGTGGTAGCGCATGATGGGGCAGGTCACGTACGTCATGAGCGGCAGGCGCCGGGTGACCTGGGCCGCCGCGCCGAGCACCGACCAGCAGTACGGCGAGTGCCCCATCTCCTCGATCCACGGGAAGTAGTGATCGGAGATGACCGCGTAGTCGAAGCCGATCCGCTCGGCCACCGCGGCGTGATCGACCAGCTCCCGCGCGGGGGTCTGCTCGGACATCAAGGTGTAGCCGATTTGTACCATATGGTGCCGCGTACCCTTGTTTGTCGGTCTTAGTCGGTGGACTGGAGTTCCTCGAGCACCAGCCCTATGCCGATGCCGAGCAGCCAGATGTCCTTGACCAGCCCGATGCCCTGCTCGGACGGGCGCAGGCTGCCCTCCTGCCGCATCCCCGGCGTCCTGAGATACAGGCCGACCAGCCCCGCCGCGAACCCGGTCAGGGCGGCCCCCGCCACCAGCGACGGCACGATCGGCACGAGCAGCGCGGTCCCGAGCGCGATCTCGCTTCTGGAGAGCAGCCTGGTGAAGGCCACCGGGTCCATGTCACGCAGGAACGGGTACGTGTTCGCGGCCATGCCGTGCAGGCCCGCCGCGGTCTGCTCGTCGGCGTGGACCTTGCTGAGCCCGGAGTTGAGGATGACGGCCGCGGCCGCCAGGCGGGACGGGAGCTGGTGTGGACGGGCGCAAAACTTCATAGTCCACCCTCTTCCCGGCATTTCACGCACATCCCCTACTTGACAGTTCGCGGGACGTGGTGAGCCCGTTCGAGGGAGAATTCTTGGGCTGACCTTGGCATCTGGCATTAATGTGCACATGTGACAAACGGCGCATACCTCAGATACCCGCATATCCACGGTGACATGGTCACCTTCGTCGCAGACGACGATGTCTGGCTGGCTCCCCTGTCCGGAGGCAGGGCCTGGCGGTTCACCGCCGACCGCGTCCCGGTGTCGCACCCGAGATTCTCGCCCGACGGCACGCGCATCGCGTGGACGGGCGGCAAGGAGGGCGCGCCGGAGGTGTTCGCGGCCGGGATCGACGGCCCCGAGGGCGAGCGGCTGACCTACTGGGGTGGCGCCACGACCGGCGTACGCGGCTGGACGGGCGAGGGCGACGTGCTGGCGATCACCGCGGCCGGGCAGAGCGAGCGGGGCCGGACCTGGGCGTACGCGGTGCCGCTCGACGGCGGCCCCGCCACGCGCCTGCCGTACGGGTGGGTCAGCGACGTGGCCGTCAGCGGCGCGCGGGTGGCCACCGTGTCGCCGATGTGGCGCGAGCCGTCGCAGTGGAAGCGGTACCGGGGCGGCACGGCCGGCAAGATCTGGGTCGACGCGCAGGGCGACGGGGAGTTCGCCCGCCTGTTCGCCGACAGCACCGCGCAGTACTGGGCGGTCAACTGGGTGGGGGACCGGCTTGTCTTCCTGTCCGACGTCGACGGCGTCGGCAACGTCTACTCCGCCCTGCCCGACGGGTCCGACCTGCGCAGGCACAGCGATCACCAGGAGTTCTACGCCCGCCACGCCGTCGGCGACGGGGAGCGGGTCATCTACAGTCACGCCGGGGACCTGTGGCTGCTGGAGAGCCTGGACGCGGAGCCGTACCGGCTGGACGTGACGCTGGGCGGGCCGCGGCCGGGGCGGGCCAAGCGCCCCGCGCCGCTGCGGGTCGGCGCGTTCTCGCCGGACGCGAGCGGGCGGGCCAGCGCCGTGGAGATCCGCGGCACCGCCCACTGGGTGACCCACCGCGACGGGCCCGCGGGCGTGCTGCGGGCGCAGCCGGGCGTCCGCGTACGGCTGCCGCGGGTGCTCGACGCGGACGGCCGGGCCGTCTGGGTGTCGGACGCCGGCGGCGAGGACGGGCTGGAGATCGGCACGCCGGGCGGCGAGGTCAGGACGCTGGCCACCGGGGAGCTCGGGCGGGTGCTCGAACTGACGGTCTCGCCCGACGGCAAGCACGTGGCGGTCGCCACGCATGACGGGCGGCTGCTGGTCGTCGACGTCGAGTCCGGAAATATCCGGCAGCTCGACCGGACCACGCAGGGAGACGTCAGCGGGCTCACGTTCTCGCCCGACTCGGGGTGGCTGGCCTGGGTGCACCCGCACCACGAGCCGCTGTCGCAGATCAAGATGGGGCGGGTCGATGGGACGTCGGTGATCGACGTGACGTCGGTGCGGTTCTCCGACTTCGACCCGATGTTCACCAAGGACGGGAAGCACCTGGCGTTCCTGTCGGTGCGGACCTTCGACCCGGTGTACGACGCGCACGTCTTCGACATGTCCTTCCATGGCGGGTGCAAGCCGTACATCGTGCCCCTGCAGGCCACCACGCCGTCGCCGTTCGACCCCTCCCTGCAGGGACGCGGGTTCAACGGCGAGGACGACAAGCCCGCCAAGGACGACAAGAAGGACGACTCCGCGCCGCGTACCGAGGTCGATCCCGAAGGGCTCCCCTCGCGCGTGGTGCCGGTGCCGGTGCCCGCGGGCCGCTACGGCAACCTGCGCACCGCCAAGGACGCCCTGCTCTGGCTGCGCCACCCCCTCGCGGGGCAGCTCGGCGACGGCACCGAGCCGGACACCGAGATCGTGCTCGAACGCTACGACCTCAAGAAGCGCGCCAAGGCCGAGCTGGGCAAGGAGGTGCGTGCGTTCGAGGTCAGCGGCGACGGCGGCAGGCTCGTCACCAACGGCAAGAACGGCCTGCAGACCCGCGCCGCCACCGAGGGCGACGAGGTCATCTCCATCGACCTTGACCGGATCGCCGTGGAGATCGACCCGATCGCCGAGTGGCGGCAGGGCTTCCGCGAGGCCGGCCGCCTCATGCGCGACCACTTCTGGCGCGAGGACATGAACGGCGTCGACTGGCAGGGCGTGCTCGACCGCTACGAGCCCCTGGTGGGACGCATCGGCGCCCACTCCGAGCTGATCGACCTGCTCTGGGAGACGCAGGGCGAGCTGGGCACCTCGCACGCGTACGCGAGCGCCAACGGCGCCGGCGTCGACCCGCGCCGCCGCCAGGGGCTCCTCGGCGCGGACCTCGCCAGGGACGACGACGGCGTGTGGCGGGTCGTACGCATCCTGCCCGGCGAGTCCTCCGACCACGACGCGCGCTCCCCGCTGCTCGCGCCCGGGGTGGCCGTCCGTCCCGGCGACGCGATCGTCGCGGTGGGCGGTCGTCCCGTGGATCCGGTACGCGGTCCGCTGGCCCTCCTGGCGGGCACCGCCGGCCAGCCCACCGAGCTGACCGTACGGCCGGCCGCCGGTGGGGACACCCGCCGCGTCGTGGTCAGCCCGATCGCGGAGGACACCCGGCTGCGCTACCACGACTGGGTGGAGAGCCGCCGTGCCCGCGTCCGGGAGGCCTCCGGCGGCAGGCTCGGATACCTGCACGTGCCCGACATGGTGGCGACGGGGTGGGCGCAGTTCCACCGCGACCTGCGTACCGAGATGGCCTTCGACGGGCTGGTCGTGGACGTGCGCGAGAACGGCGGCGGGCACCTGTCGGAGCTCGTGCTGGAGAAGCTGTCCCGCAAGGTCACGGGGTGGGCGCGGGCACGCGGCTACGAGCCGATGCGCTACCCGGAGGACTCGCCCCGGGGGCCGATCGTGACGATCACCGACGAGTTCGCGGGCTCGGACGGGGACATCGTCAGCGCCGGGATCAAGATCCGCGGCATCGGCCCGCTGGTGGGGACGCGGACCTGGGGCGGGGTGATCGGCATCGACTCCCGGTACTCGCTGGTCGACGGGACGCGGGTCACGCAGCCCCGGTACTCGTTCTGGCTCGAAGGGCACGGCTGGGGCGTGGAGAACTACGGGGTGGAGCCGGACATCGAGGTGGTGATCACGCCGCAGGATCGGGTGGCGGGGCGGGACCCGCAGCTCGAGAAGGCGATCGAGCTGGCGCTGGCCGCCCTCGAAGAACACCAACCCGCCACGCCGCCGGACCTCCCGCCGCTGCAGTAACCTCGCTGCGGTAACCCCCCACTCACCGCCTCACTCACCGCCTCACTCACCGCCTCACTCACCGCCTCACCCACCGCCCCGACCGGCACCCGGCCGCCAGCCCCGCCGTCGGGGCCTCTGCCCACACCCCCCATTCGCCACCTCGACCGGCACTTGGCCACCCACCTCGCCGTCGGGGCCTCCGCCCACTCACCCCCCATTCGCCACCTCGACCGGCACTTGGCCACCCACCTCGCCGTCGGGGCCTCCGCCCACTCACCCCCCATTCGCCACCTCGACCGGCAC